>CANJOX010000206.1 GCA_947475795.1 Gemmatimonadota bacterium | reverse complement strand
CCGAGGGCGAAGAAGTAGTCGCGTTCCCGCGCCTCGTGCAGCGCGCCCACGGGGACGAACGGGCCGCCGAACGTGGGCCCGGCGCGCAGGTTGAGCCAGCAGGCCACCCCCACCGTGCCCGAGAGCAGCAGCACGACCATGGCGCGCCCCACCCGCGCCTCATGACGCCACAAGGCACGTCCCCCGAGCAGCGCGAGCCACGCCCACGCCACCGTGAGCGCCGCGCGCGGTACCGATGGCGTAGGGAACGGATGCACCCCGAACGCCACCTGCCAATCGGCCCACTGGAACATGTTCCCCAGTTGCAGCCAGAGCGGGACGCGCCGCGGCCACAGCCCCGCCACGTCGTACTGCTCGCGCCGCAGCACGGCGATCAACGCCGAGAGCGAATCCGGGTGCCCCGAGTCGAGCGCTGGCGACCGGCCCGACAGCAGCGGCAACACGGCCACGGCGGAGAGGGCGAGGAGCGCCAGCGCGCCCCACACCAACAGGTCGCGACCGCGCACCCGCGGCCCGTGCCACGCCAGCAGCACCGCGGCCGGCAGGGCCACGAGCACACTGAGATGCAACGGCACCGCCAGGGCGGCCACGAACACCAGCAGGGCACGGGCACGGTGACGCATCGCGGGACGGGTGGATGCCCGCCCCGCGAGGTCGCCCACCAGCAGCAGCAGCGCCGACGCGAGCAGCGCGAGCGCGTACACCTCCGTCTCGGTGGCATTGCTCCAGACCGTGGTCATCGTGCCCGCCATGACGGCGGCGACCACGGCACCGCGCGTGCCGATCCACGGGCGCAACAACGCCGCGCCCACGGCCCCGGCGGCGGCGCCCGACAGCACCGACAGCATCGTGACCGCCCGCGCCGGCCCCGTGGCGGAGAACAGCCCCGAGACCACGCGCCCAACGAGCACCCACAGCGGCGTTCCCGGCGGATGCGGAATACCGAGGGTCCGTACGGCCGTGACCAGCTCGGACGCGTCCCAGAAAGTGAGATCGGGGGCGGCCGTGGCGAGGTACGCCGGGAACAACACCGCCATCGTGAGCACGGGCGCGAACACCCACGGCGGCAGTTGCCACCGCGCGCGGCGCGCGCGCGGACTGGGCGGGCGCACGGTCACGAGGCCGTCATGGCATCGATCATCGCGGCGGTCATCGCGGCGGCACGGCGGGGCGGCCGGCGTCGCCCGCGCGATCGGCCGTGGGCCGGATCGGCCGGCCGGCGAGCAGATCGCGCACCTGCACCGGCGTGAGCCGCCCCTGCAACGCGCCATCGCGCGCCACCGACACCACCGCGGTTTCCTCCGACACCACGATCACGATGGCGTCCGATTCTTCCGCCAGCCCCAGCGCCGCGCGGTGTCGCGTGCCCAGCGACCGGTTGCCCACCATGCCCTGCGACAGCGGCAGAATGCACCCGGCGCCGACGATCGTGTCCCCGCGGATGATCACGGCGCCGTCGTGCAACGGCGAATAGGGGGTGAAGATGGTGGTCAGCAGGTCGGCGGACACCTTGGCCTGCAGTGCCGAGCCACTGTCGATGAAGTCGCCGAGCGGCACGTCACGCTCGATGACGATGATCGCGCCCACGCCGGAGCGGGAAAGTCGCTCGACCGCCTCGGCGATCTCGTCCTCCACCGGCCCCTGCTCCACCCGACGGAACAGCTTGGTGACCGGGGTCTGCCCCAGATGGGCGAGCGCGGCGCGCAGCTCCGGCTGAAACACGAGCAGCAGCGCGAAAATGCCGTACGTGAACACCAACCCGAGCAGGTAGGTGATCATCGTCAGGTGCAGCAGCGACGCGACGCCGTACACGACGACGAGCACGAGGACGCCCCCCAGAATCTGGAGCGCCCGCGTGCCGTGAATGAGCAGCAGGAGGCGGTAGAAGACCAGCGCGACGACCCCGATTTCGAGGCCGTCGCGCCAGGTGACCTGCAGCGACTGTAGGTCGATCAGGTCCGTCACGCCGGACCGGCCCCGCGCTTACGCAGGGGCGATCTCGGGCCCGCCCAGCAGCGGCGGCGTGACCGGACGCGGCGCGGGCACCGACGGCGCGGCCAGCGAGGGCGGCGCCGACGGCATGTCGGGCATGCGCGGCGGCAACTCCTTGCCGGCCTTGAGCAGCAGGATGTCGTCGCGCGTGAGCGTCTCGCGCTCCAGCAGTTGCGTGGCCACGATGTCGAGCAGGGCGCGATGCTCCGTGAGCACGGCGACCGCACGGGCATGCGCCTCGAACGCCACGCGCTTCACTTCGGAATCGACCAGCTGCGCGGTCTGCTCGGAGACTTCCCGACGCGTCTGGATGTCGCGCCCCAGGAACAGCTCCTGCTCGACGTCGCCCACGAGGATCGGCCCGATGGTGTCGGACAGCCCCCACTGCGTGACGTAGCGCCGCGCGATGCTGGTGGCCTGCTGGATGTCGCTGGCCGCCCCCGTGGTGACGCGGTTGTGCCCGAACACGATTTCTTCCGCCGCCCGCCCGCCGTACGCCATCACGAGGCGCGCTTCGAGTTGCTCGCGCGTGACCGACACGCGGTCATCCTCGGGGAGCGTGAAAGCGATGCCCAGCGCGCGCCCACGCGGCACGATCGTGACCTTATGCAGCGGATCGTTGCCGTAGACCATCATGGCGCACACCGCGTGGCCGGCCTCGTGGAACGCCGTGAGGCGACGCTCGTCGTCCTTCATGACCAGCGACTTGCGCTCGGCGCCCAGCATGACGCGATCCTTCGCTTCCTCGAGATCGCTCATGTAGATCTTGTCGTGCCCCTTCCGGGCCGCGAGCAGCGCCCCTTCGTTCACCAGGTTGGCGAGGTCGGCGCCCGCCATGCCCGGGGTACCGCGCGCCAGCGAGTGCACACTCACGTCCTCGGCCTGCGGCTTGTTGCGCAGATGGACCTTGAGAATGCCTTCACGGCCGCGCAGGTCCGGGGCATCGACCACGATCTGGCGGTCGAAACGACCCGGACGCAGCAACGCCGGATCGAGCACGTCGGGGCGGTTCGTGGCGGCGATCAGGATCACGCCATCGTTGGACTCGAAGCCGTCCATCTCGACGAGCAGCTGGTTGAGCGTCTGCTCGCGCTCGTCGTGCCCGCCGCCCATCCCCGAGCCGCGATGGCGACCGACGGCATCGATTTCGTCGATGAAGATGATGCACGGCGCGTGCGCCTTGCCCTGCTCGAACAGATCACGCACGCGGGAGGCACCGACGCCCACGAACATTTCCACGAAGTCGGAGCCCGACATCGAGAAGAACGGGCGACCGGCTTCGCCGGCCACGGCCTTGGCGAGCAGCGTCTTGCCGGTACCCGGCGGTCCGACCAGCAGCGCGCCCTTGGGCAGACGGCCACCCAACTTGGTGAACTTCTGCGGGTCTTTCAGGAACTCGATGATTTCCTGCAGCTCGACCTTGGCCTCATCGGCCCCCGCCACGTCGGCGAAGGTGATCTTGGGCGTGTCGCCGGTGAGCAGCTTGGCCTTGCTCTTCCCGAACGTGAACGCCTTGTTACCGCCCGACTGCATCTGGCGGAACAGGAAGATCCAGAAGCCGATGAGCAGGATGTACGGCAGCAGCGTCACGATGACGCTGCCGAAATTGGCGCGCGGTTCGGTGGCTGAGGTGCGCACGCCCCGCGCGTAGAGCAGCTTCTGCTCTTCGGCGGCCGATCCCTGCACCAGCCGCACGACGAACTTCCGCGCTTCGCGGTTGTTCACGCGCACCGGCTGGTTGAACTGGCCGGCCAGCACGTTATCGGTCTGGAAGGTCGCGGCCTTGACGTTGCCGACTTCCAGCTGCTGCCGGTACGCGGTGTAGTCGATTTCCGGGGCCTGCGTTTCGCGGCCGTTCCCGTAGGTGAGGAAAGCGACCGGAATCAGGATCACGAGGATCCAGAAGGACAAGGTCTTGGAGAAGCGTCCCCAGTTGATCGGCTTCTTCGGCGAGGGCGTCATGTTCGGTGCCATAGTGTGACCGCCTTACTGCAGGCTGGCGACATACGGGAGGTGCCGAAAATTCTCGGCATGGTCGAGCCCGTAGCCAACCAGAAATTCGTGCGGCGCATCGAACCCGATGAACCGCGTGGGATGATGAAGCTCTGTCGCAATGTGCTTGTGCAACAACGCGCAGATCTCGAGCGAACGCGGCTTCCGGTCACCGAGCAGGTCGATGAGCCGGTTGAGCGTGCGGCCGGAATCCACGATGTCCTCTACCAACAGAATGTGCTTCCCCGCCAATTCCGTTTCCGGATCGTAGAGGAGCCGGACCACGCCGCTCGATTCCATCGCATCGCCGTACGACGACGCCACAAGGAAATCGACCTGCAACGGCCGGGCGATGTGCCGCACGAGATCGCTGAGAAAAATGAAGCTGCCCTTGAGCAGGCCAAGGACCAGCAGCTCGCCGTCGGGGTACGCCGCGGTGATGTCGGCGCCCAGCTCCTGCACGCGCGCCTGAATGGTACCGGCGTCGTACACGATGCGGCGGACGGCACGGCCGTCGAGGCGCGGATCCGCCGCGATCGGTTCGCTCTGCTCAGTCACGCTCGGGCTCACACCGGTACCAGATCAACTCCGGCCAACCGGGCCGGGACGGCGCCGCACGACTGCGGCATACCCCAGGAACCCACACCACCTCGTCATTCACGAGAACGACCGGCCACCCTGACCGGTCCAGTGCGGGCACATGTGCTTCTGCAAAGTATCGCGTCACGCGCCTCCCTGCTGGGGCCCCCGCGGTTCGGATGCGATCACCGGCCACCCAGCCCCGGAGCCTCAGCACGCCGTCGCGCGGAATTCCCATCACCCACAGCTCTCCCTCATCGGGTGCCTCGCCGGGTAACGGCTCCGCGGCGGCGGGCCACCACCGGCGGAACCGGAACCGCCCGAAGCGCGGCGGCAGCCCCTCCGCCGACCCCTGCCATGCGGTCGTCGCAGCGCGGCCAACGGCCGTGGCGCGACGACGCACCTCGAAGCGGTCACCCGGTGGTTCATCCGGACGCGCCGCCCGATGCAACACCAGCGCGCCGCCGGACACCATCACATGCGCGCCACGGCGGCTCTGCGTCGTAAACCGCACGAGCTCGCGAGTTCCCCGGGCGTCGAGCGTCACGCCCGCACGGGCGCAGAGCGCCGGCCACAGCACGGCGCGCCCCTCGGGCGAGGTGCCGGCCACCGCCGCCAGCGCCATGCTGGCCCGGTCGCCCTGCGGAGAAACCGTCGCCCCCGCGGCATCGATCAGGGCGTCCACCTCGCGCCGCCACCCCGCCGCGCGATCGGCCACGGCCAGCATCCCGGCGCCGAAGCCCGGGGTGGCCGCTTCGAGCGCGGGCAGCAGATCGTGGCGGACACGCGTGCGCAAAAAAGCCGGCGACGCATTCATGGGATCGTCGAGGTACGGGACCCGTTCCAGCAACGCCCAGCGCGCCAACTCGTCGCGGGACACGGCGAGCCACGGCCGCACCACCGGCGAGGGCGCCGCGAGCGCCGCCAGTCCGCGGGTGCCGGCGCCGCGGAGGAGTCGCATGACGACGGTCTCGAGCTGGTCGTCGCGCGTGTGGGCCGTGGCCACGCGCGCCCGGAAGGCGCGCCCCACCCGCTCGAGAAAGGCCCAGCGCGCCGCCCGCCACGCCGCCTCGCCGTGCGCCGGTGTGCGTGCCCGCTCCCGGACCACGGTGAGCCCCAGTCGACGCCCCTCGGCCGCCACCAGCGACGCCGCCGATGTGGCGTGGTCCCCGGTGCCGTGGTCGAACGTGGCCACCGCCGCGATCCGGTCCGGCGCCCAGCGCGCCATGGCGAACAGCAGGGCCATCGAGTCGCGCCCGCCGGACACCGCCAGCACCAGGCCACCCACGACCGGCGCCAGCGCCACATCGAGCGTGGCCTGCAGAATCGTGCCGGACCCTGGCAGGTCGGACCCTGGCAGGTCGGCGTTCAGCCCGGTGGGCGGATCCAGCGGCAGCGCGTCGTCGATCGGCGAACGGCCGGTCAGCGACATTTCGGTCAGCGACATCAGGGACTGATGCCCCGCCAGCCGCCGCGCGTCAACCACCCCCTACCTTCCGGATGCCAACGTGACTACT
>CANJOX010000205.1 GCA_947475795.1 Gemmatimonadota bacterium | reverse complement strand
GTCAGCCCGCCGTCCGCACGGTGCAAGGTGACATGGAAGCCGTGCTCACGCGGCTCTGCTCGGGCCCGGTGCCCGCCGTCGGTGCCGGCCGGACCGACGCTGGCGTCCATGCGCACGGTCAGGGGGTCGGTGTCCGCGTACCAGGCCACTGGACGCCGGACAAACTCCGACGCGCGATGAACGCCCTGTTGCCGGCCGACATCTGGATCGCGGACGCCCACCGCATGACGCCGGAATTCCATCCCCGGTACAGCGCCACGGCGCGCCGATACGGTTATCTTATCGGCACGGATGACGAGGCTCGCTCCCCGTTCCGTCGCCGCGTGGAATGGGCGGTGCCGTATCCCCTCGATGCCGTCGCGCTGCAGGCCGAGGCTGACAGTGTGCTGGGTGAACACACCTTTCGGGCGTTCGCCGTTGCGCACACGGCCCCGGCCGACGACCATCATCGTTGCATCATTCAGCACGCTCGGTGGGTGGCGCGCGACGGGGGGTGGGTGTTCGAAATTGCCGCGAACCGTTTTCTCCACCACATGGTCCGTTTCCTGGTAGGCACGATGGTCGAAGTGGCGCAAGGCCGAAAACCGCGTGGCACCGTGGCGCGGTTGTTGGTGGCGCCCGACAACCGGGAGACCGCCGCCCCCGCTCCCGCGCACGGCTTGTCACTGCGCGAGGTCACGTATCCTGCGGCGCTGTACGTCGATGCGCGCTGACCCGTCCGTGACCGGCCGTGCGCGCGCGCGCCTGCAGGCCACTGCGCGCGGCGCGCTGATGGCCCGGCAGTCCACCCTCGTGGCGTGCCTCGCGGCCGCCGTCGTCGGATGTGAGGGGGCCAACCCGCGCACCTCGAACGCGCAGTCCCGGACGCTGCCGGCGGCTGCGGCCACGCCCGCCGGACCGGTGCCGGCGCAGTCGGTCGACGCTTCGCGCCGGACAGCAATCACCACCGCCGTCGAACGTGTCGCACCGGCGGTGGTCACGGTACAGACGGAGACGGTCCAAAAGGTTCCGGTCGATTTCTTCGAATACTTCATGGGCGGGCGAACCGGCGAACGGCGCAACGCCGGGATCGGCTCGGGGTTCATCGTCCGCCCTGATGGCATCATCGTGACCAACGCGCACGTGATCGCGGGTGCCACGAAGGTGTCCGTCGGCATGCGCGATGGCACCTCGTACGACGCCACCGTGGTCGGCGTCGATGAGACGAATGATCTTGCCGTGCTGCGCATCCGGGCGAAGGCGCTCCCCGTTGCCCCCCTCGGCAGTTCCGCCACGCTCATCGTCGGCGAATGGTCCATCGCGATCGGCAATCCGTTCGGCTTCGTGCTGGGCAACAGTGAGCCGAGCGTCTCGGTGGGCGTCATCAGCGCCGTGGGACGCAATCTGGCGGGACGCGGGGACGGCGGTGGCGTGTACGTGGACATGATCCAGACCGATGCCGCGATCAATCCCGGGAACTCGGGCGGGCCGCTAGTGAATGCGTCCGGCGATGTGGTGGGCGTCAACAGTTCGATCTACTCGCCGAGCGGCGGGTCGGTCGGTCTGGGCTTTGCGATCCCGATTGATCGGACGAAGCGCATTGTCGAGGACCTCCTCGAGCATGGGGCCGTCCGTCAGCCCTGGGTCGGCATTCGCCTGCAGACGCCCGATGTGCAGAGCGCGCGCGAGGCCGCCGCGATGGGGGCGATCGTGGCCCGTGTCGTGCCTGGCTCGCCGGCCGATCGCGCCGGCGTCCGCGCGGGCGACCAGCTCGTCGGCGCCGGCGCACGACGGGTCCGCAATCCCTTCGACTGGGAGGCGCGCCTGCTCGATCTCCGGGTCGGTGAGACGCTGCCGGTCACCGTGCGCCGTGCCGGACGGCCGGAAACGTTCACGCTGACCGTGGCGGACGCCCCCGAAGTGAGTGCGCAAAAGATCACGGTGCTGCGCGAACTACAGCTGGTCTCGCTGACCGATGTCATCCGTCAGGAGCGCGGCGTCGCCTCGAACGCCGGCGCGCTCGTGTATCGCGCGTCCGAGCGCATTCGCGACGAGATCGGCCTGCAGGACGGCGACGTCATTGTCCAGGTGGGCCAGACCCGCGTTGCCACGGCCGAGGCGGCGTCTGCCGCGATCGACCGGTACGGTGCGCGCGGGCCCGTGTACGTGGTATTCGAACGCAACCGGCAGTATCTCCAGACGTCGTTCTCTCTCCGTTGATTACGTGACCGCACCCGACCGCACGTCGTACACGTCTCCCCTCGCCGACCGCTATGCGTCGCGCGCCATGCTCACCCTGTGGGGACCACAACTCCGGTACGGATTGTGGCGCCGGCTCTGGCTGGCGCTCGCGGAGTCGCAGCGCACCCTCGGCATCGACATCCCGGAAGAGGCGATCGTCGACATGCGGGCCCATCTCGACGACATCGACTTCGAGGCGGTGGCGGTCTACGAAAAGAAGTTCCGGCATGATGTGATGGCCCATGTGCATGCCTTCGGGGATGTGGCACCGGCGGCGCGCAAGTTCATCCATCTCGGGGCCACCAGTTGTTTCGTCACCGACAACGCCGAGCTGATCCTGATGCGCCGTGGGCTGAGCCTGCTGCGTGAGAAACTGCTCGATTCCCTCGAGGCACTCGGCACCTTTGCTCGGACGTGGAAGGACGAGCCGGCCCTGGGCTATACCCACCTGCAACCGGCGCAACTCACCACGGTCGGCAAGCGGGCCACGCTGTGGATGCAGGACATCCTGCTCGATCTCGACGATCTTGAGATCCGGATCGACCGGATGCCGTTCCGCGGCGTCAAGGGAACGACCGGTACGCAGGCCAGCTTCCTGTCGCTGTTCGATGGTGATCACGCCAAGGTGCGTGAACTCGACCGGATGGTCACGACCCGCATGGGCTTCGCCAGCTCGATTCCGGTGAGCGGACAGACGTACTCGCGGAAGGTAGACGCGCAGGTGCTCGCCGTCGTCGCGGGTATCGCCGCGACGGCCTCGAAGTTCTCCGGGGATATCCGCATGCTGCAGGCGTTCGGCGAGATCGAAGAGCCGTTCGAGCAGAACCAGATCGGATCGTCAGCCATGGCGTACAAGCGCAACCCGATGCGATCGGAACGGATCGCCTCACTGGCCCGCTTCGTGCTGTCCCTCGAGCCCAACGCGAACCAGACGCACGCGGTCCAGTACTTCGAGCGCACGTTGGACGATTCCGCCAATCGCCGCCTGGTGATTCCCGAATCGTTCCTCGCCACGGATGCGATCCTCGTGCTGATGCAGAACGTGGTGCGTGGTCTCGAGGTGCATCCGGCGCGCATTCGTCGCCGGGTCGAAGACGAACTGCCGTTCATGGCCACCGAGGAGATCATTGTGCGCTTCGTCCGTGCCGGTGGCGATCGGCAGGAGGCCCACGAACTCATTCGCGGACACAGCATCGCGGCGGCGCGGGCGGTCAAAGATGGCGCCCCCAAGAACGACATGCTCGAGCGGCTCGCGGCCGACCCGGCGTTCGGCATTCCGCTCGAGGATCTTCAGGCGGCGACCGAACCGTCGCGCTTCGTGGGGCGCTCGCCGCGTCAGGTCGAGGAGTTTCTCGACGAGCATGTCGCTCCGTGGCTCGCCCGTGAACGGGCCGGCGTCGAATTGGAAGAGGTACGGGTATGAGCCGCGAGGCACCGGCCGCCCTCATCGACAGTGCACTGCCGCTGCCGCTGGTACGTCGCGGCAAGGTCCGTGACGTCTACGCGGTCGATGACGACCGATTGTTGCTCGTCACGACTGATCGCATCAGCGCGTTCGACATCGTCATGCACGAGCCGATCCCCTACAAGGGGGCGGTGCTGACCCAACTCACGGCCTGGTGGCTCGCGCAACTGGGCCACACGGTCAAGCATCACCTGATCACAGCGGACACCGACACCATCGTGCGCGAGGTGCCGGCACTGGCCCCCTACCGCGACGCACTGGCAGGGCGCAGCATGTTGTGCGTGCGGGCGGAGGTGGTGCCCATCGAGTGTGTCATTCGGGGGTACCTGTCGGGGTCGGCGTGGAAGGAGTACCACGCGCATGGCACGCTCGCCGGTGAGCCCCTCGCGACCGGGCTACGCGAAAGTGATCGACTGGAGCCACCCATTTTCAGCCCCGCCACCAAGGCCGAGACCGGTCACGACGAGAATATCACCATCAGTTCGGTCGTGTCGGCGGTCGGCGCCGACACGGCGTCCACACTCGAGCGGCTGGCGCGGCAGATCTATGAATTCGGTCGGGCAACGGCAGAGCCGCGAGGGATTATCGTCGCCGACACCAAGTTTGAATTCGGCTGGCGGGACGGCGAACTCTTGTTGATCGACGAAGTGCTGACGCCCGACAGCTCCCGCTTCTGGGCGGCCGATGCCTACGCACCGGGGCGCGGACAGCCCAGTTTCGACAAGCAACCTCTCCGTGACTGGCTCGACGTCGAGCGGCGCGCGGGGCG
The DNA here is from genome assembly GCA_947475795.1 of Gemmatimonadota bacterium. The sequence goes on along the minus strand of CANJOX010000205.1, from coordinate 1,631 downwards.
TTGGAACGGCGAAGCCCCGCCGCCACTTCTGCCGCCTGACGTCATCGATGCGACCAGCCGACGCTACCGCGACGCCTTTGCGCGCGTGACGGGCGCGCCGCTGGACCTCGAGGCGATCGGGCTTGGCCGGGACACACCGTGAGCGCGGTGGGTGACGGGTATGTCGTGCTGCTAGGGGCCAGTGGGCTGACGGTGCTGACGTATGCGCTGGCGCTGCGGCTCCGCAACTGGGCCGCGTGGCTCGTGGCCTTTGCCATCACGATTGGCACGCTCGTCGGGTGGTGGACGCAGCGCGGCAGCGTCGGGGCGGCCACGTGAGCCGGCAGGACGCCCGCATCCCCGTGGACGGCGCCGACCGACCGCGCCGACCACGCGCGCGTGCCGCCGTTGCCCTGCCCAACGGCTTCACCCTCGCCAATCTGTTCTTCGGCATCTTCGCGATCGTAGCCGCCTCGCGCGGCGACTTCGACGCGGCGGCCCGGTTCATTGTGTTCGGGGCGATTGCGGATACCCTCGACGGCCGGATCGCGCGCGCCACGAACTCCGGCTCACGCTTCGGCGAGGAACTCGACTCGCTCGTGGACGCGATTTCCTTCGGCACGGCGCCGGCGCTGATCATGTACTTCGCCGTGTTCCAGAGTACCCGGTGGGAGTGGATCTTTTGCTTCTTCTTCACGGCATGCGCCGTGATGCGCCTGGCGCGATTCAACGTCGAGCAGGCCGGCACCAAAAGCATGCATTTCACCGGGCTGCCCAGCCCGGCGGCCGGCATGACGCTCGCCACCTACTATTGGTTCAGTCAGACCCCGCTCTACACCGAGACCATGATCGGGGACCTGCCGTGGCATCAGATGCTGCGCTGGCTCATGCTTGGCCTGGGCATGCTGATGATCAGCAATGTGCAGTATGCCAAGGTGCCGACGGTGAACTTCCGGACGCTCAACGGGATTCTCGGATTCCTGCTGGTCGTCGGCACGTTCGTCGGCGTGATTTTTCTCCCGAAAAAGTTTTTCTTCCCCGCCCTGATGTCGTACGTGCTGTACGGGATCGGGCGCACGGTGTTTCTCGGCCTCCTCGACCGGATGCCCAGCGCGCGTGACGACGCACTGGACGACGACGAGGACGAGCAGCCCATCGACCCCCGACGGCGCCGCCGGCGCCGTCGTCCCTCCCGACCACAGATCGCGCCGGACACCGGCCGCGAGGAGCCCTCGGCATGACCCGTTTCCGCTGCGCCATTCACATCGTTCCGCGTCGCGGGATTCTTGATCCCCAGGGCAAGGCCGTCGCCGACGCGTTGCATTCTCTGGGGTTCGCCGAGGTCGGCGATGTCCGGGTGGGCCGCCACGTCATCGTGGAGACCACCGCTGTCACCGCTGAGGCCGCGCGCGGCAGTGCCATGGCCATGTGTGAAAAGCTGCTGGCCAACCCGGTCACGGAAGACTTTGAGATCGCCTCGGTGGAGGCCGCGTGAAGGCGGGCATCGTTCGCTTTCCCGGCTCGAACTGCGACGAGGATGCATTCCACGCGGTAGCGGATCATCTGGGTCAGGAGGCCGTGTATCTCTGGCACAAGGACCACGATCTGCAGGGCGTCGATCTCGTTATTCTCCCCGGTGGCTTCAGCTACGG
>CANJOX010000204.1 GCA_947475795.1 Gemmatimonadota bacterium | reverse complement strand
GATCGAGGAGCGTGGCGCCGGGGCGTGTACGCGCGAGATCGCGCTGACGGCCCTGTTCTGCCTCGAGTCAGGGCGGCGCTTCCGCGCCACGCGCCTCGAGCTCACCGGCGACGCCGGCGCGGCGATCGATGATCTGCGCCGCGACATCGCCGCACGTGTGCGTGAGGAACACGGCTACGGGTCCAGCGATGCGCTGCTGGACGTGCCGTCGCCGCCGATGCCCGCGTGGAGTCTGGTGAAGGCCGAGCAGGAGCGCGCGGTTACGCGTCGTTCTTGAGCAGCCCCAGTTTGAGCGCGAACTTCACATAGTCGGTGCGGTGCGAAAGGCCGAGCTTTTCGCCGATCCGCTGCTTGTAGGTGTCCACCGTTTTCGGCGAGATCGTGAGATGCTCACCGATTTCGGGGGCCGTGAAGCCTTCGGCCACCATACGCAGCACCACCTGCTCGCGATCGGTGAGCTTCTCGAAGCGCGTGCGCTCCTCGGCGTTGCCATCACGCCGGGACAGCCCGCGGGCCAGCGCGCGGGCCGCGGTGGGCTGTACGTACACGTCGCCCGCGGCCACGGTGCGCACGGCGTCGACGAGCTCGCGGTCGGCGACCGACTTGAGCAGATAGCCCGAGGCACCGGCTTCGAGCAGCGCGACGAGATGTTCGTCTTCGGTGTGCATGGTGAGCACCAGCACCCGCCGGGTGCTGGGTTCATCGACCGGCACCACGCGCAGCGCATTCGCCTTCTGGAGTTCGCGCGTGGCCGTGAGTCCATCCATGTCAGGCATGGAGAGGTCCATCACGATCACGTGCGGGTTGGCGCGGTCGGCGAGGGCGAGGGCATCCTTGCCATTGCTCCCCTCACCGACGACGGTGATGTCCTTGGCAGTGGAGAGCACGGCTTTGAGGCCGGCACGAACAATCTGGTGATCGTCCACCAGCACGACACGAATCAAGTCTGGGCGCATGTGCCAATGTGCAGCAGGCGGGGGGGCAATGCGAGGATCAGCCGTCGGCCTCCCTCGTTTTGAATATGCGGAAAAGATACACGAAACTCGGGAGGAGGATCATGGTGCCCACGGCCAGCACACCGAGGGTCAACGCGAGGGTAATCCGCGGCGCCGCGAGGGCGGTGATGGTCCGGTCGGGAGGGAGCAGCCACGGAAACTGTGTCCAGGCCCATCCCCACAGGATGCAACTGGCCTGCGCCGCGGCGGCGAAGCGCGCCAGCTGGAAGCGGTGCCGCAGCAGGGCCCAGAGCGACGTGGCGGCCGCGAGCGCCGTCACGCCGTGCATGGCGAGCGCGGTGCGCCCTTCGGTGAGCCCGTCAAACAGCCGCGGATTGTGCGCCCGTGCGAGGAGCAGCGTGGCGGCGGCCAGCGCCAGCAGGGCGAGCTGGGATTGGAGCGCACGACGGCGAAAAATCGCCCGCAGGCGCGTGTCGGTGGCCTCGACGGTGAGATACGATGCCGCCAGAAACGCAAAGAGTGTGAGGGTGAGCAGCCCCACGGCCCAGGGAAACGGCGAGCGGGCCCACGGATCGATGAAGCGCCCGGCGAAGGTCATGTCGGCGAGCGACGCGATGGGACGCATCGGGATGTTGCCCCCCGCGACCGTGCCCAGACAGACGCCGAGGATCACGGGGGTGAGCAGGCTGGCCACGGAAAAGATGCGCCCCCACCGGCGCTGCACGGCATCCTGCGTGCTGTCGTACGTGCGGAAGGTGAACGCGGAGCCGCGGAGCACGATCCCGACGAGCATCACGGTGATCGGGATGTGCAGCTCGGTGGCAAGATGCGCGAAGGCCGTGGGAAAGCAGGTGAACAGCAGCACCACCACGAGAATGAGCCACACGTGGTTGGCTTCCCAGATCGGGCCGATCGCGTCGGCGATCAACGTGCGCTGCGCGTCGCGGTCCGTGCCGCGCGCCAAGAGATCCCACACGCCGCCACCGAAGTCGGCGCCGCCAAGCAGCACGTAGGCGTTGAGCGAGAGCACCATGATGCCGGCCACCGCATGCGGCAACGTCCACGTGAGTGCCGTTGTCGTCACGCTCACGGAGTGTGCCGGGTGGTGCGTGCGCCCCCGACGGGCGCGGGGATCGGCATTTCGCCGGTCAGCCCGATCGGAACCTGGGAGACACCCGTTTTCAGGATCTGGCGCCAGAGCAGGAAGCCGACCGTGACCGCGAGGCCCACGTACAGCGCCGTGAACAGCACAAACGACACCACCAGCCCCGGCATCGGCGTCACGGCATCGGCGGTGCGCCACACGCCCTGCACGATCCACGGCTGCCGCCCCACCTCGGTGACCGTCCAGCCGGCTTCGAGCGCGATAAACCCCAGCGGCGACGCGGCCAGCACGGCGGCGAGAAAGCGGCGGTCGTCGGGGAGCGCCCGGCCGCGGCCGCGCCGGCGGGCGGACCAGCGCCACCCGCCCCACAGCGACAGCGCCGCCATGAGGGTGCCGCAGCCGATCATGATCTGAAAGGCGAGATGCACGATCGCAAGCGGCGGGCGATCGGCGGGCGGCACGCGGTCGATGCCCGGCACGACGGCCTCCGGGTCGCCGTGCAGCAGAAACGACAGCGCGCCCGGAATCTCGATCGCCCCCACGTGCTCGAGCGTTTCGGTGTTGGGCCAGCCGCCGATCACGAACGCGGCCGGCCCCGTGCGAAGATGTCCTTCCATGGCGGCCAGTTTCACCGGCTGCCGGTCGGCCACGCCGCGGGCGCTCCAGTCACCGGAGAGGGGCTGCACGAGCGCTGCCGGCAGACCGACCCAGAGCGCGATCTGCAGCGCGGCGCGGTGGAAGGCGCGATGTGGCGTGCCACGACGCAACGCGAACGCATGAATGCCGGCCACCGCGAAGCCGGTGGCGGCAAAGGCCGCGAGCGTCATGTGCACCACCTGCGCGGGCGCGGCGGCGTTGAACATGGCCGCGATCGGATCGATGTCGGTGACGGCACCGTTCACGAGGCGGAAACCGGCGGGTGCATTCATCCACGCGTTGGCGCACACCACGAACGCGCCGCTGAGCGCCCCGCTGACCGCCACCACGAGGCCCGCCGCGAGGTGCGCCCGCGGCGAGATGCGATGCCACGCGTACAGGTAGATCCCCAGGAAAATCGCCTCGGTGAAGAAGGCGAATCCCTCGAGCGAAAACGGCATCCCGATCACGGCACCGGCGTGCGCCATGAACGAGGGCCACAGCAGCCCGAGTTCAAACGACAGCACCGTGCCCGACACAGCGCCGACCGCAAAGAGAATCGCGGTGCCCTTCGCCCAGCGCTTGGCCAGCTCGAGGAACACGGGATCGCGCGTGGTGAGCCATCGCCACTCGGCGATGACCATGAGCGCCGGCATGCCGATGCCCACCACCGCGAAGACGATGTGGAAGGCGAGCGACATGGCCATCTGGGACCGCGCAAACAGCAGGTCGGACATCATGCTGAAAAAATGCCCGGGCCCGCCGCGACGTTCCTCAGGCCGCTACGATCACACCCGTGCAGCGACCGAAGCCGATCCGAACCGCCCCGTCGCGCTCAGCGAAGGCGGTGAGCTGGACTTCGTCGCCGTCCTCGAGGAAAGCGCGCGTTTCCCCGTTCGGCAGCGTGAGGGGCTCGGCCCCGCGCCACGTGAGCTCCAGCAGGCACCCGCGACTGTCCCGGGCCGGGCCGGAGATGGTGCCGCTCCCCAGCAGATCGCCCGGGCGCAGATTACAGCCGCTGCTGGTGTGATGCACGAGCATCTGTGCCATGGACCAATACAGATCGGTGGCCTGCGCCTGCGTGATACGGACGGCGGGCTCACCCGCCGCCCGCATCCGCGCGGTGCACAGCCACGTCTCAACGGTCACCGCGAAGCCACCGTGGGCGCGATCGTCGGCATGACTGAGATAGGGCAGCGGTGCCGGATCACCCTCGGCGCGATCGGCCAGTGGGGCGCGAAACGGCGCGAGCGCCTCGAGGGTGACCACCCACGGGCTGATCGTGCTGGCGAAGTTCTTGGCCAGGAACGGCCCCAGCGGCTGGTATTCCCACGCCTGCAGATCGCGCGCCGACCAATCGTTGAGCAGACACAACCCGAACAGATGCGCTTCGGCATCGGCCATCGCGATCGGTTCGCCCAGCGCGTTCCCGGTGCTCACAAACGCGCCGAGTTCCAGTTCGTAGTCGAGCGAGCGGGACGGACCTACGGTGGGCGTGTCGTCGGCAGGCCCTTTGCGCTGTCCCGACGGACGGCGCACCGGGGTGCCCGAGACCACGATGCTGGAGGCACGGCCGTGATAGCCGATCGGCACCCACTTGTAGTTCGGGAGCAGCGGCTGATCGGGGCGGAACATCGACCCCACGTTCGTGGCGTGGTGCACCGACGCGTAGAAGTCGGTGTAGTCGCCGATCTGCGCCGGCAGAAACAGCTCCGCCTCCGCCTGCAGCACCAGTGCGTGCTCGGCGATCTGCCGTCGGTGCACGGGGGCATCCTCGGCCAGCAGCGCCGAGACGGCCGCGCGCAACGCGCGCCGGGCATCGGCACCGCGCGCCATCAGCGCATTGAGCGTGGGCGCGGCGCACGACGACGCGGCATCACGTGCCGCGTCGTCGTCCACGAACAGGCCGGCGGCCAGACAGGCCGCGACATCCAGGATCGCCGTACCGATCGCCACGCCCACACGGGGCGCCTCGCGTGTGCCGGCGCGCCGGAACACACCGAAGGGGAGGTTCTGGATCGGAAAATCCGCACCGCGCAGATTCGCCGTTGGCACCCAGGAACGCAGCGCGGGGTCGTGGGTCTGGTCAGTCGACATGTCGGGGAGTCTAGCGCGCCGGCGCCGGCGGCGCTGGCGCGGCGTGACGACCGGTACGGGTGATCAGATCCAGCCGAGGGCGCGCGCTTCGTCCACCGGCTCGGTGAAGGAGCAGGACCCGAAGCTGACCATGCCGCGCTCGCGCATGCGCTGCAGCGCCGCGCGCGGGAACGTGACCGCATGGTCGGGCCCGTGCCAGGTGATCTGCATCTCGTCGAACGTGATGGCACCGGCATCGGCTTCATCGAGCAGACGCAGGGCATCGGTCTCGCGGCCACCGTTGCCGAGCAGGGCGGCGGCGAGGGCAACGTTGAGAAAGCCGTACATGCGTCCGGTGGCGGCGTCCGGCTCGTAGGTGAGGCGGTAGGTGCCGCGCAGCGGATGATGCAGCCCGGCGGTGGCCTTGGCGATCACGTCGTGCGCGGTGCAGGCGGCGAAAAAGCGCACGATGCGCGCGGGGTCCGGGATCAGGTTGGCGGTGGTGCCACCGGTGCGGATTTTCGCGCGACGCCCCACGCGGGCGATCGCCGCCACGAGCCCGTCGATATCGCCATCGAGCGGCACCTCGAGGTACGTCACGAGCGTCGCCGGGATCGCCGCCGCGACGTGCTCCACCTCGTGTGCGCTCGCGACTTTGCATTCGTAGCTGTCGACCGTGGCCCCACATTCTTCGAAGCAGACGCGATGCCGCTCGTTGAACGCGGCGATCTGCGCGAGATCAGCGGCCATGTCACCACTGCCGGTGACCGACAGGCGCCACGGAATGGCGCCGGCATCGCGCGGCAACAGCGGATCGGCCGCCTGCGAGAACTGCTCGAGCGACGACGCCGGGCAAATGAAACGCCCCAGCATCCAGCCCGTCCCGGCGGCACGGTAGTGCGCGTAGTTTCGCACGGCATTGGTCATGGCCAGCGACGCCGGCGGAAAGAGGCCGGCGTAGTCCACGAGCCCTTCCAGCAGAATGCGGGCGGCGCGGTCAGTGATCGGTGGCAGTGGCACAGGCATCACGGCAGTCGCGGTGCGGCGGACCTGCCGCACAAGGGAGCAGGAAACGAGGTGTTAAAGGCCGTCGAAATCGAGGCCGAGATCGAGCGCCGGGGCCGAATGCGTGAGCGCCCCGATCGAAATGCGGTCCACGCCCGTCTCGGCCACCTGACGCACGGTGTCGAGCGTGATGCCTCCCGACGCCTCCGTGATCACGCGACCGCGTGCGCGCGCAACGGCCTCGCGAAGCAAGTCGGGTGACATGTTGTCGAGCAGCACCCAGTCGGCGCCGGCAGCGATGGCGGCGTCGACTTGCGCGAGCGAGTCGCACTCCACTTCGATC
>CANJOX010000203.1 GCA_947475795.1 Gemmatimonadota bacterium | reverse complement strand
GTTCAGCATGGTCACCCCACGCTGGCGCATTCCGCGCCCCGCCCGTTTACCCCTGCGCATGAAAGTCATCGTCGGACTCGGCAATCCCGGCCGGGAATACGAACACACGCGGCACAACGTCGGGTGGTGGCTCGTTGACCACCTCGCCCGTCAGTGGCACTTCGATCCGTGGCGGAAGGACGGCGATGCCGTCACCACGCAGGGTCTCGTCGGCGGCAAAAAGGTCAAGCTCGTCAAGCCGCAGACGTTCATGAACCTCAGCGGTGCCGCCCTCCGCCCGTACCTCAAGCGCGAGGGATGGAAGCCGGCCGACGACCTCATGGTCGTCGTCGATGAAGTCGCGGTCCCGGCGGGCGAGTTTCGCCTGCGCGCCGCGGGAAGCCCGGGCGGTCACAACGGCCTCAAGAGCATCGAGGCCCACCTCAAGTCGCCCACCTATCCGCGGCTGCGCATCGGCATCAAGCCGGTCGACGAGCGCCGCAGCATCGGCGATCTCGCCGACTTCGTGCTGCACACCATGCCGCGCGACGAGCGCGAACTCGTGGAAGCGCTGTATCCGCGCATGGTCACGGCCCTCGAACTCTGGATCGCCGACGGGACCGAGAAGGCCGTCAGCACGATGGGGCGCTGAGCGCGTTTGCTTCGCGTCGGCGCGCATGCCAGCGCGGACGGCGGTTCGTCGCGGTATTGTTCAGCATGCGACCCTCCCTCCGCCATCTCGCGGCCGCTCCGTCGGCCGCCCTGATCCTTGCGGCCTGGCCCGCCGCGCACGCGGGCGCACAGCCCGCCGCTCCCACCGCGGCCCTCGCTGTGACCGCCATCCACGTGGACCGCGTCATCGTGGGCGACGGCACCCAGATCGCCGATGCCATCGTCGTCGTGCGCGGCGAGCGCATCACGGACGTCGGGCCGGCCGCCAGAGTGCGCGTCCCCGCGGGGGCGAAGCGCCTGGAGCTGACCGGCTACACGCTGCTCCCCGGCTTCATCGACGCCCACACCCACCTCACGTCGATCGACAACGACGGCGGCGATCTTGCCGTGCTCAAGGAGACCCCCGCCCACGGGGCGATCTACGCCACCATCAATGCGAAAAAGACGCTGGACGCCGGCTTCACCACCGTGCGCGAGGCGGGCAGCACCGACTACGTGGACGCGGTCGTGCGCGACGCGATCAACCGCGGTCTCATTCCCGGTCCACGCATTCACGCGTCCGGCCCCGCCCTCGGCAGCACCGGTGGGCACGCCGACGTGAATGGCTGGAGCCCGTTTCTGGCCGTGCCCGGCACCGGCGTCATCGTGGACGGCCCCGACGCCGTGCGCAAGCAGGTGCGGACCAACGTCAAGTACGGCGCGGATCAGATCAAGATCGTCGCCACCGGCGGCATTCTGTCCGTCGGTGACGCCGTTGGTGCGGCCCAGTTCGGCATGGACGAACTCACCGCCGCCGTGAGTGAAGCCACCCGGCTTGGCCGCAAAGTCATGGCCCACGCGCACGCGGGCGACGGCCTCAAAGCGGCCGTGCTGGCCGGCGTGGCCAGCATCGAACACGGCAGCCTCGTGGACGACGAAGCGATCGGGTTCATGAAGCAGAAGGGCACCTACCTCGTGCCCACGCTCATCATCCTCGAAGAAATCGTGACGGACGGCGCCCGCAAAGGCGTGCCCGCCAACTCGATCGCCAAGGCCACCGCCATCGCCGGCGACCGCCGGACCCGCCTGCGCGCAGCCTATCAGGCGGGCGTGAAGTTCGCGCTCGGCACCGATGCAACCAGCGACATTCACGGCCGCAACGGCGAAGAGTTCAAGTACATGGTCGACATCCTCGGCGCCACGCCCATGGACGCGATCACCGTCGGCACCATGAACGGGGCGACGCTGCTCGGCGTCGAGAAGGAGCTCGGCAGCGTGACCGCCGGCAAGCTCGCCGATCTCGTGGCGGTCAAGGGCGATCCGCTGCGCGACATCTCGCTGCTCGCGCGCGTGTCCTACGTGATGAAGGGCGGCGTGATGACGAAGCAGCCGTGAGGCGTTAGCGCTTCGCGTTGATGTGCTGCTTCGTCCAGAGCACGACCACCGCGCACTGATTGCCCGCTGTCTGAAAGCGCGCCGGCGCCTGCATCTCGTTGTTGAAGATTTCGACGGCAGCGATTTCTTCCTTCGGCAGGCGGGCAATCATGTTGTCGGGGGTGTTCGGCTCACGCACGCCGTTCACCCACAACGACGCCATGCAGTCGCTGCGGCCGCGAATCACGAAGTCTCCCGGCGCGCGTCCCATCTGCGTACGGATCCCCGGCAGCAGATCGAGCGCCTGACGGGTCCGATCGTACTTCGCGAAGTGCGTGGAATCCACGAACCGGCCCAGCCCCGACGCCTTCCGTTCGTCGAGCTCCGTGGCGTCGCGTGACTTGATGCGCGTGGAGCGGACGTTGACCTGCTCCACCAGCGTGCCCTTCTCCAGCAAGACTTCGAGGCCGGTCACGCCCTTCTCGAGTACGTCGAGCTGCTTCGTGACCGTCACGTAGCCGATCTTGCGCGCCGACACCATGCGGCTGCCGGTCGGCACGTTATTGAGCGTGAATCGGCCGTTGGGACCCGACATGATCTCCGTGGCGAAGCCGCCAAAGGTCACCATCGCGGCCGGGACGGACGCGCCCTTTTCGTCCACCACGCGTCCCTGCACCGTCGCCGTCGCGGTCGGGCCGCCCGTGGCGCCGAGTACCAGATCGACGCGGCGCAGTGAGGCGGCGTCCGCGTCGACCAACACATTGTCGCTGCGATATTGCGACGACGACGCCACCAACGCCGCCGGCCCGAACTCCTGCACGCCGCAAAAGAGGTAGTTACCCAGCGAGTCGCTGCGCACCGTCATCGATTCGAACTTGGGCGTCGTGTCGAGCAGGCTCTTCACGGCCTGCCATTGCACCACGAGGCCGACCCCCGCCACTCGCGTCTGTCCGTCGGCCGCCGTGGTGGAACCGAACAGAATGCCCCCCATTCCGTTGGCCGGCCGACGCTGCCCGACGCACAGACGCGCCCACGCGGTATTCATCCCGGGGGTCGCCACGATCGGACGCTCCCACGGCCCATCACCGGGTGGGCGGGTCGCGACCAATTCCCCCAGGCCAAGGCGGTCGGCGCGCTCGTGGAAGGCGACCAGTCGCCGCACCCGTTGCGCACTGTAGATCGTGAAGCGGCCGAGTGAATCGCTGGCGGCCGTCTCGCCGCCGGGTTCCGCGGTGATCAGCGCCCCCGCCATCGGGCGAAAGGCGAGGCTGTCGTACGCCAGCCCACGAATCGTGTCTGGTCGCGATGGGGCCACCTGCGCGGCCAGCGACGGTGCCGTCAGCAGCCCCGCCCACGCCAGCATCGATCGCACCACCGTCCAGCCGTCACGACAACGCATCACACGCCATCCCCGAAGAAAGTGTCCGGTCCCACCCGCCCTATCCTGCCCGCTGCGGAAATGTATGCGCCGCGGTCCGCGGCGGAGCCGGCGCCCCGGCGTCGGGCCGAATACAGGGCGCCCGGTTGATCAGGACGGCGGCAGCGACCAACGTTCCCCGGTGCGCCATCTGCCTCCGGCGCGCCACGTGAAACCACGGGTGCACGCGGCCCGACTTTCTTTCCCTCCGAGCACGCCATGAGTTCTGCCCTTTTCCAACCGGTGCGGCGCCTCCTGTCCACCGGCGGCCGTTGGACGGCCGTCGCGTCGTTGGCCGTTGCCGCCCAACCACTGGCCGCCCATGCGCTGGCCCCGCAGGCCGGTGCGCAGGATGCGCCCAAGCCGCAGCCGGTCGCGGCCGCGCCGGCGGGACGCACGGCGCTGCCCCTCAAGCTCGCGCCGCGCCCCACGAAGGGCGCCATCACGGCCGACGACCTGATGACCCGGCTGTACATCTTTGCCGACGACTCGCTGATGGGCCGCGATGCCGGCACGGAAGGCAGCTTCAAGGCCACGGCATTGCTGGCCCGTGAAGCCAAGCGCCTCGGGCTGCAGCCGGCGGGCGACAGCGGCACCTTTTTCCAGACGTTGCCACTCAAGAGCAAGAAGGTCGACCCGCTGTCGTCGTTCATCGCCGGTGGCGCCTCGCTCGAGCTCGGGAAAGAGTGGGGCTTCAAGAGCGGCAGTTCGATGACCTTCACCGAGACGTCGGTGGTGTTCGGCGGCGTGCTGGGCGAGGCCGCCCTGCTCTCCGCCGAGGCGGTGGCGGGAAAGCTCGTCGTGCTCACCGTACCGCTGTCGCAGTCGGGCGTCCAGCTGGCGGTCGAGGGTGACATTCCGGTGCCGGCCGGCGCGGCGGGTGTGGTGCTGATCGTCCCGGCGCAGGCGGCGGGCGTGTTCGGGTACGTGCTCCGCCCCGGCGTGTACGTGGACGACCCGGCCTTCGGCGGCGCGCGCCTGTTCGTGAGCAGCGCCGCGGCGGGCAAGCTGTTCACCGCACCGCTCTCCGAGCTCAAGCCAGGCGCCGCGGGCGCGGCCGTCAACGTCAAGGCCATCCTCGACGTCACCGTGTCGCCGTTTCCCGCGCGCAACGTGGTCGCGATCCTGCCGGGGAGCGACCCGAAGCTCAAAAACCAAATTGTGGCCGTCGGCGCCCACAGCGACCACGTGGGCATGGCGCGGCGGTCGGTGGATCACGACTCGGTGTTGATCTTCAATCGGATCGTCCGCCCCGGCGGCGCCGAAAACGACGACCAGATGGGCAACGCCGAGCAGTTCACGCAGATCAACGCCGAGCTGGCGGAGATGCGAAAGGCCAGCCCCACGCGCCGCGACTCCATTTTTAACGGCGCCGATGACGACGGGTCGGGCTCGGTGGCCGTGCAGGAAATTGCCGAACTGCTCTCCACCATGAAGACCAAGCCCAAGCGCTCCACCCTGTTCGTGTGGCACGTGGGCGAGGAAAAGGGACTCTGGGGCTCGAAGTTCTTTACCGAGCACCCCACCGTTTCACGTGACTCGATCGTGGCGCAGCTCAACATCGACATGGTGGGCCGCGGGTCGGCGACGGACCTGACCGGCACCTCGAAGGAAGGGGCGGAGCTGCGTGGTGGTCCCGATTACCTCCAGCTGGTGGGATCGCGCCGTCTCTCCACCGAGCTCGGGGACCTGGTCGAGAGCGTGAACAAGGCGCGGAAGCACAACATGGTGTTCGACTACGGGATGGACGCCAATGCCCACCCCATGAACATCTACTGCCGGTCGGACCACTACGAATACGCCAAGTGGGGCGTCCCGGTCACCTTCTTCACCACCGGCGGCCACTCGGCCTACCATCAGCTCACCGACGAGCCGCAGTACATCGACTACCCGCACATGGAGCGGGTGGCGAAGCTGATCGCCGACGTCGCCCTCGATCTGGGTAACCGGGCCAGCCGGCCGGTCGTGAACCAGCCGAAGCTGGACCCGCGCGGCAGCTGCAAGCAGTAGCGTTTGGCCTAGCGAACTGATCCATACAATCGCAAGGAGCGGCGGCCTCAAACGGGCCGCCGCTCTTCTTTGTGGCCAGTGGTACCTGACACCACGCCCAGCGACTATCCTTTGTTCCGTTCCCACCCATGGTGACCCAGGACGCCGGTTCCGGGCACCCAATCCCCTCCAGCCACACCGACATGTTCGACCAACTCCCGCTGCTGTCGCTGGGCGCGGGCGTCGTCGGCCTCATCGCGACGTTCCTGACCTTCGGCGGCATTCGCCGCCTCTCTCCCGGCACGCAGGCCATGCAGGATCTGGCCGGCGAAATCCACGTTGGCGCGATGGCCTTCCTGCGCGCCGAGTACGTGGTCCTGCTGCCCTTCCTGCTCATCGTGGCCGGCCTGTTGGGCTGGGCGATCGGCGTCAAGACGGCCATCGCGTACATCATCGGCGGTCTGCTCTCGGTCGCCAGCGGCTGGATCGGCATGCAGGGCGCCACGGCGGCCAACGTGCGGACGGCGGAAGCCGCCCGCTCCAGTGGTCAGGCCGCGGCACTCCGCGTCGCCTTCGGCGGCGGCTCGATCATGGGCCTCGCCGTGGCGTCGCTTGGACTGGCCGGCATCGCGATCGTGTTCGCCTTCCTCGCCAAGAACGAAGTGACGGCCGACGCGAAGACGTTCGCCGAGATCATCTCGGGCTTCGCGATGGGCGC
>CANJOX010000202.1 GCA_947475795.1 Gemmatimonadota bacterium | reverse complement strand
CACGCGGGTCGCATCACGCGGGTCGCATCACGCGGGTCGCATCACGCGCGTGATGCGACGTCCTGCTACGCGTCCTGTTTCAGAAACGCCACCGCCGCCGCGATCCGCGCCAGCGCATGCGCGCGCCCCACGTAGAGCAGCACATCGAAGATGCCCGGGCTCACCGTCTTGCCCGTGAGCGCCACGCGCAGCGGCTGAAAGATCTTCCCGCCGGAAATCCCCTTCTCCTCGGCCAGCTTCCGCAGAGCCTCTTCCATCGCCGCCGGCTCCCACGTGTCGAGCGACGCGAGCCGGTCGTGTGTGGCCTGCAGCACGTCGGCCGTGAACGCCGCATCACGCCACTGCTTGCCGATCGCCTCGGCGTCGTACTCCACCGAATCGCCGAAGAACGTGGTGGCCAGCGTCACGATCTCGTCGGTGAGACGCGCCCGCACGCGCAACAGCTCCAGCACGCCGTGAAACCACTCGGGGCGTGACTCGAGATCGGCCACCGTGGCCAGCCCCGCCTGCTCGAACAGCGGCGCCACCACGTGCGCGAGTTCGGCGATCGGAATCAGCGCGAGATGCTGTCCGTTCATCCACTCCAGCTTCTTCGTGTCGAAGATGGCGGCCTTAGCGTGCAGCCCATGCACGTTGAAGCGCTCGATGAGCTCCGGCAGCTGCATCACTTCGATGTCGTCACCCGGCGACCAGCCGAGCAGGGCGAGGAAATTCAGCATCGCTTGCGGCAGGAAGCCCAGATGCTGATAGTCGCCCACGGCGGTGGCACCGTGGCGCTTCGACAGCTTCTTGCCGTCGGCGCCGTGGATCATGGGGACGTGCCCGAACTGCGGTACATCGGCGCCGAGGGCGCGGTAGAGCAGGATTTGCTTGGGCGTGTTCGAGATGTGATCGTCGCCGCGCATCACGAGCGTGATCCCCATCGCGATGTCGTCACTCACCACGGCCATGTTGTACACCGGCGTCCCGTCGGAGCGGAGGATGATGAAATCCTCGATGTCCTTGTTCGGGAACGCGATGCGCTCGTGGACCAGATCGGGCCACTCGGTGTGCCCCTCGGGTACCCGGAAGCGAATGGCGTACGGCTCGTGACGGGCCAGCTTCTCGGCCGTTTCGGCGTCGCTCAGGAGTGCGGTGTCGCGATCGAATCGGTACGATTCGCCGCGGGCCTCGGCCTCGTTGCGCAGCCGCTCGGTTTCCGCCGCCGGCGTGAAGTCGCGATACGCCGCACCGCTCTCAAGGAGGCGGTGGGCGTCGGCGTGGTGCCGCTCCACATTGGCGCCTTGATACACGACCGCTTCGTCCCAGGTGAGGCCGAGCCACTCGAGCCCCTCGAAAATCGCGCGGGTGCTCTCGTCGGTGCTGCGGGCGCGATCGGTGTCCTCGATGCGCAGGAGGAAGTCGCCGTCGAACTTCTTGGCGTACAGCCAGTTGAACAGGGCGGTACGCGCGCCGCCGACGTGGAGGAAGCCGGTCGGGGACGGAGCGAAACGCACACGGGGGCGCTTCGCGAGGGACTCAGACGACGACATAGGTGCGGCAGTCCGAAGAGTCGGGTACGCAACAGGAACACTCGGAAACACAACGCGGGCCCGCCGGCAGTGCAGCGGACCCGCGTGAACGGAGAGGGCGGGATTCGAACCCGCGATAGAGGTTGACCCCCTATGCCGGTTTAGCAAACCGGTGCCTTCAGCCTCTCGGCCACCCCTCCCAAGCTTGCCGACGGTGCCCGGAGGCAGCGGTGCAAACCCGTTGTACGACAGACCAGCAATGTCACCCCGCGCACGCCCGGGGTCAACCGCGCACCGCGACAACATGCCGCGGCGCGGGATTTTCGGTGGCCGCTACCAGTCCAGCCGGAGAATCCGGCCGGCGCCACCCACGATCCAGACGCGACGGCCGGTCGCACTCACCCCGGTGGTGACCGCGTCGGTGAGCGTGCGCCAGCTGCGGGCGGCATCAGTCGTGATGAAGGCACCGCCGTAGCTCGTGACCACCGCCGTTTCGCGACCGACCGCGGGCACCCACGCCACGCCGACCAGCGCCCCCGGCAGCGGAGGACGGGTGCGCAGCTCCCAGCTCCGTCCCGCGTCGTCGGTCACGCCGATCACCGCCGTCGTGCTGTCGGTGCGCAGCCGGTTGATATCGGCCGCCACCGCCATGCCGCGCTGCGCGTCCAGAAAGGCGAGGCCGGTGAGCCCGGCCACGCTGCCGCGCGTGAACGGGGTGTTCTCCACGTCCCAGCGCCGTCCGCCATCGCGGCTGCGGAACAGGCGGGCGCCCGGCGAGCCGGTGGCGATGAACACCGTCCGCGGGTCGGCGTGCGCCACACAGAGGCCGCTGGCGGCGAAGGCGCCCTCCCCCGGCAGCGGGGCGGGGACCGCGCCGGACGCCAGCAGGCGCCACGTGGCCCCGTCGTTCTCGGTGTGCAGAATGTTCGTCCGTCCCCCCGACGCATCGCTGAACACCACCCCCGTGCGTGCGCGCCCGGTACCGAACGACAGGCAATCGTAGAACGCGGCGGTGTCCGGATTGACGAACTGCAGCGTCCAGTGGGCGCCGCCGTCGGTGGTGTGGTAGATGCGCGACTTGGGGCCGTTCCCCGACGACATGATCCACGCGGTGTCGGCATCGACCGCGTGCACGTCGCGGAATTCGAGCGAATCGCCGCTGGCGGTGGGTCGGGCGGTCCAGTGCTCGCCACCGTCGAGAGAGCGGAGCACCACGCCGCCGTGGCCGGCGGCCCAGACCACCCGGTCGGAGGCGGCGTGGACGGCCTGCAGGAGCTTGGTGGTGCCACTGGCCTGTTCGCTGAGGCGGACCGGCGGCGCAGTAGGCTGCGCGCGGAGTGCGGACGCGGACGCGGCCAGACTGACGGCGGCCAGGGCGACGGCGCTCCGCCGGCGTGCGGCCGTTTGCGTTGAGGGGCGGGAGGTGGGGCGGGGACGGGGCATGCGGACAAGCTACTGCGCCGCCGACCTGTTGATACCCCGGCGGAAAGCCCCTCGCGGACCGTGCACGGGGAGTATATTCCGACACTTGTTTCACATTGCCGGAATGCCTGTCGTTCCCGGCGTCGTGCTCCTTCAGCCTCCAGACGATGCTTCAGCTTCGCTCTCTTCGTTGCGGCCTCTTCGCGACCCGACTGCTCCTCGGTGCCACGGCGCTCGTCGGCACGATGGCCGCCTGCTCCGATGACCCCGAGGTCTTCACGGCTCCGCCCGTGAACACCAATCTGGTGGTCGTCACGCCGCGCGTGACCAGCCTGCGCGTCGGGCAGACGCAGCAGTTGGCGGCGAGTCTGGTGGACAAGAACGGTGCGCCGGTGTCGGCGGCCGGTGCGATCAGCTGGAAGTCGCTCGAGCCCACGATCGCCTCCGTGTCTGACGCCGGTCTCGTGACCATGCTGACCACCGGCACGACGGCCATTCAGGCCACGGTGGGCGGTGTCACCGGCATTGCATCGTTGCAGGGCGTGGCCGGTGTCGCGACGATTTCGATCGCGGGACTCACGCGGGCGGTCGCCGTGGGCGAGCAGGTGCCGTTGTCGTTCCGTACGCTCGACGCCGCGGGGAACACGCTGGTCGCGCGCGCGGTCACCTGGAGCTCGTCGGCTCCTACGGTCGCGACCGTGAATGCGGACGGCGTGGTTGCCGGTGTGGCGCCCGGCGCCGCCGTGCTCACGGCCACCAGTGAAGGGCGCACGGCGACGGTGAACGTGGTGGTCGAAGCGTTGGCGCCGGTGAACACCGTGACGCTCACGCCCACCACGCAGACGCTCGCCGCCGGCAGCACGCAGCAGCTCGTCGCCACCCTGCGCGACGCCAACAACAACGTGCTCGCCAACCGCCCCATCGCGTGGGCGTCGTCGTCGTCGGCCACGGGAACGGTGTCGTCCACCGGACTGGTCACGGCGGTCGTGCCGGGCACCTTCACGGTGACCGCCACGGCCGAAGGGAAGTCGGGCAGCCTGACGTTCAACCCGCTGCTCAACAACACGCCGCTCACCATCGCCGGTCCGCTCAACTCGGCCTACAGCTGGTTCATCACGGTGCCGGCCGGTGCCACCGGCATTACGGTGACGCTCGCGGGCGCGGGCTCGCAGGACCCCGATCTCGAAGTGTACCGGCCGGGCACCACCACGCCCGCCTGCGTCTCCGAGGCGGCGGGTCCGTCCGAAACGTGCACGATCACGACCTCGGTGTCCGCCGGTGCCTGGCGGGTGCGCGTGGTCGGCTACACGGCCTACTCGGGCGTCACGCTGCGCGCGGTCGTCACGCCGTAACGGCGCGTCGGCCAACGAAACGCCCGCGATCGGCATGCCGATCGCGGGCGTTTGCTATCCAGGGGATCCCCCTGCGGTACGGCGTAGGTGAGATTCGAACTCACGGAACCCTTTCAGGTTCGGCGGTTTTCAAGACCGCTGCCTTAAACCACTCGGCCACCACGCCTTCGTGTCGCGCGGCGACCCGCCCGCCGACCCGAGGGAAGAAAATGGCGGAGCCCCCACGCGGGCAACCCCCGAGGCGCCGCCAATGCCCATCCTGCGTCACCCGTGCCTCGATGCGCCTCCGCTGAGGGCCCGATGAGCCTCCGGGCTGTCCAGCGCGAGTATGCGGCGCTCGCGGGGCGGTACGACCAGCGGTGGGCCGGCTACGTGGCCGCTTCCACGGCGCTGGCCGCGGCGCGGGTGGCGCTGGCCCCGGAGCAGCGACTGCTGGACGTGGGATGCGGCACGGGCGTGCTCCTAGAGCGCCTCGGCGCCCACGCGCCGGACGCGCGGTTCGTCGGGGTCGACGCGACCCCGGGGATGCTGGCCCGCGCCCGCGCGCGCTTGGGGACCGGCGCGTCGCTCATCGAGGCCAGCGGGGAGGCGCTGCCGCTCCCCAGCCGGAGCGTGCAGGTGGTGGTCTCCACCAGCGCGCTGCACTACATGGCCGACGCGCCCCGCGCGCTGCGCGAGATGCACCGCGTGCTCGCGCCCGGCGGCACGCTGGTGCTGGTGGACTGGTGCGCCGACTTTGTGACCATGCGCGCGCTCGACCTCGTGCTCCGGGTGGTCGATCGCGCCCACGAGCGCACGCTCACCACAACGCAGGTGCGCGGACTCGTCGCCGGTGCCAACTTCGAACACATCCACGTGTCCCGTCACGCGATCGACCGCTTCTGGGGACTCTTCGTGCTCACCGCCCGCGCGACCGCATAGCCGCGCGCTTCTCCGTCACGACCGCCATGCCTGAACTCCGCAAGCCGTACCTCTTGTACCTCGGCGACTGCACCCAGTCCACCAACGCCAAGACCGCGTGTGGTCTGCGCGATTGGTGCCGCGACGACGTGGTCGGCGAATGGAGTCTGCCGGAAGCCACCGTGAGCGTGGGGCTCACGCGCCTCTCGCCCGCCGTGGCGGCGGCGCAGGGGGCCGGAAGTCTGGTGATCGGCATCGCCTCGGTGGGGGGACGCGTCCCCGACCACTGGCTCCCCGATCGTGAAGCGGCGATCGCCAGTGGCCTCGACATCGTGAGCGGCATGCACACCCGCCTCTCGTCGTTCCCGAGCCTGGTGGCGGCCGCGCAGCGGCACGGCGTGCGCCTGATGGACGTGCGGCACAGTGACACCGCGTTCCCCGCCGGCACCGGCGACAAGCGCACTGGCATGCGCGTGGCCACGGTGGGCACCGACTGCGCCCTCGGCAAGAAGTACACGGCGCTCTCGCTCACGAACGCGCTGCGCGCGCGCGGGGCCAAGGCCACCTTCCGCGCCACGGGGCAGACCGGCATCATGATCGCGGGCAGCGGCATCGCGATTGACGCCGTGGTGGCCGACTTCATTGCCGGCGCGGCCGAGGTGTTGTCGCCCGACAACGAGCCCGATCATTGGGACGTGATCGAAGGGCAGGGCTCGTTGTTTCATCCGGCGTACGCGGGCGTCACGCTGGGGCTGCTGCATGGCTCGCAGCCCGACTGCCTCGTGCTCTGCCACGACCCGTCGCGGCTCACGATCGAATACCGTCCGCATCATCCCATCCCACCGCTGGCCGATGCCGTGGCGCAGTACCTCACGGCGGCGCGCATCACGAACAAGCACGTGCAGCTGGCGGGGGTGAGCATCAATTCGTCGACGCTGTCGGACGACGCGTGGCGTG
>CANJOX010000201.1 GCA_947475795.1 Gemmatimonadota bacterium | reverse complement strand
GCACGCGGCGATGATCGCCGAGCGCACCGGGCTCGTGACCGATCCGTACTTCAGTGCCTCGAAGCTCGAATGGCTGTTACAGCAGCCGGGGATGCGGGAGCGCGCGGAGCGCGGGGAGCTTGCCGCGGGGACCATCGATAGCTGGCTGGTGTGGCATCTCACCGGGGGCGTGGCGCACGTGACCGATCACACCAACGCGTCCCGCACGATGCTCTACGACCTGGACACGCATGCGTGGTCGCCTGCCTTGTGCGCGCTGTTTGACGTGCCGATGGGGATGCTGCCGCGCATCGTTCCCTCCAGCGGGATGATCGGGACGGCCACGGCGGCGACGTTGGGCCGGGAGATTCCGATTACGGGGATGGCCGGCGATCAGCAGGCGGCGCTGTTCGGGCAGGGTGGGTGGAACGAGGGGGGCGGTAAGAACACCTACGGGACCGGCGCGTTCCTGCTGCTCAACACCGGACCGCGTCGCCCCCGCAGCGGCACCGGTCTGTTGACCACCATTGCCTGCGACGCCACCGGAGGCCCGGTGTACGCGCTGGAAGCCTCCGTCTTCATCGCCGGGGCGGCGGTGCAGTGGCTGCGCGATGGGCTCGGGATCATCCCGCACAGCAGCGACACCGAGGCGCTCGCCCGGTCTCTGGACAGCAACGATGGCGTGTACTTCGTCCCGGCGCTGGTCGGGTTGGGTGCCCCCGACTGGGAGCCGAACGCCCGGGGGACCATTGTCGGTCTCACGCGCGGCACCACGCGGGCCCATTTCGCGCGGGCCGCCCTGGAGGCCATGGCGTACGCCACCAACGATGTGCTCGGCGACATGCGGGCGCAGGGCGGGGTGCCGTTCGACCGCCTGCGCGTGGACGGCGGCGCCACGGCCAACGACTGGCTCATGCAATTTCAGGCCGATGTGCTCGGGGTGCCGGTGGAGCGCCCGGACCTGGTGGAGACGACGGCGCTGGGCGCCGCCGGACTGGCCGGGCTCGCGGCCGGCTTGTGGCAGAGCGGTGACGAATTTCTGGCGGGACGGCAGTTCACCCGCTTCCTCCCCGCGGACGGTGGCGCCGCCTCGGCCGGCTACGCCGGCTGGCGTCGTGCGGTGCGCGGCGCGCTGGCGTGGGCGCGCGACACCGACCGCGTGTAAACCGTCAATCTGACCCGTGATTGCTGGGTGACGCCCGCGCGTCCACGCGCTAGTTTTCCACTATACCTTCCGGACGATGAGGTCGGGGTCCCGTGAAAGCTCGAAACAAGTTTCTCGTCGGCGGCGTGCTGGTGCTCAGCACCGCCGGTTATCTCATGGCCAGCTCGATCGACGAGACGGCTACCTATTATCTCACGCCGGGCGAGCTCGCGAGCAAAGTCTCCGACAACCCGCGCTTCGTGAACACGGGCGTCAAGGTCGGCGCACGGGTGGTCAGCGGCACCATCGTGCGTGAGCCGTCGGGCCGGTCGCTCACCTTCAAGATGACCGACGGCACGAAGACGTACGACGTGCAGTACCGCGGCATCGCCCCGGACACGTTCACCGACGGCGTGGACGTGGTCGTCGAAGGCCGGCTGGACGCCAACGGCACCTTTCAGGCCACCACGCTGCTGGCCAAGTGCGCGTCGCGCTACGAGAACGCCCCGGAGAAGTACAAGGACACGCCCGGCTACAAGCAGGGCATGCCGGCAACCCCGCGCGCGTAAAACCCGCGCGCCTGCGCGTCAGCGCGAGGCCCCATGATTCTGTTAGGTGAACTGTCGCTCTGGGTCGCCCTGTTGATGGCGGCCTGGACGACCACCGTGTCGTACTCGGGTGGCCTGCAGGGCCGCCCTGATCTGGTGAAAAGTGGTGAGCGGGCGCTGTACGCGACGTTCGGTTTCACCCTGCTGGCGTCCATCGGTTTGTGGACCGCACTCTTCACGCACGACTTTTCGATCAAGTTCGTTGCGTCGTATACCAGTTCGAACCTGCCGAAGATCTACACCTTCACCGCCTTCTGGGCGGGGCAGGCGGGATCGATGCTGTTCTGGGCGCTCATTCTGACGTCCTATTCGGCGGTCGCGGTGTTTACCAACCGCCGCGCGAACCGCGCCATGATGCCGTACGTCACCGGGACGCTGGGTGTCGTCTGCCTGTTCTTCCTGATGACGATGTGCTTCGGTGCCAATCCCTACGAGCGGCTCGACTGGATCCCGCCCGAAGGACGCGGCATGAATCCGCAGCTCCAGAATCCCGGCATGGCGATCCATCCGCCGATGCTCTACCTGGGACTGGTCGGCACCGCGATTCCGTTTGCCTTCGCCGTCGGGGCGCTGGTCACGCGTCAGCTGGATGCGCAGTGGCTCGGCGCCGTGCGCCGCTGGGCGCTGCTGTCGTGGTTCTTCCTCACCATCGGCATCGTGCTGGGCATGTGGTGGGCCTACGTCGAGCTCGGCTGGGCCGGCTATTGGGCGTGGGACGCCGTGGAGAATTCGTCGTTCCTCCCCTGGCTCACGATCACCGCGTTCCTGCACAGCATCATGATCCAGGAAAAGCGCGGCATGCTGCGCAAGTGGAACGTGACGCTGGTGGTGTTGTCCTTTCTGCTCACGATCCTCGGCACGTTCATCACGCGCAGCGGCATCATCGAGAGTGTGCACGCCTTCGCACAGTCGCCGGTCGGTGACTGGTTCCTGGGCTTCCTGATCGTCACCGCGGTGTGCACCGCGTACCTCGTGTCCACCCGCCTCAACGACCTCGAGGCGAAGGCCGAGCTCGAGAGCATGGTGAGCCGCGAGGCGGCGTTCCTGTACAACAACCTCGTCCTGATCGGCATCTGCTTTGCCACCCTCTGGGGCGTGCTGTTCCCGATCCTGAGTGAGTGGGTGAAGGGCGACAAGATTACGGTCGGTCCGCCGTTCTTTAACGCGGTGAACGGGCCGCTCGGCCTGCTCCTGCTGGCGCTCACCGGCATCGGTCCGCTGATCGCGTGGCGCCGCGCGTCGGTCACCAATCTCCAGCGGCAGTTCACGTGGCCGGTGACGGCGGGCGTGGTCACGTTCGTCGTGCTGTTCGCGATGGGCATGCGTGAGATGTACGCGCTGGTGTCGTACCTGCTGGCCGGCTTCGTGTTTGGCACCATCATCCAGGAATTCGTGAAGGGGATCGGGGCGCGCCGCCGCATGTACGGCGAGGGGCTGTTCAGCGCCTCCATGCGACTCGTGGGGCGCAATCGCCGGCGCTACGGTGGCTACATCGTGCACTTCGGCGTGGTGATCCTGTTCTGCGCCTTCGCCGGTCTGATGTTCAAGAAGGATCTCACGGCCACGCTCAAGGCCGGCGAGTCGGTGAAGGCCACCGACGCCTACGGCAGCGAGTGGGTCTTCACCAGTCAGGGCATTTCGCGGTTCGAGCAGCTCAACCGTCGGGTCGTCGCCTCGTCGTTCAGCGTTACGCGCGACGGCAAGAACATGGGGATCCTGTCGAGCGAGAAGCGCCAGCACGTGAACGCGGCCGGCGAGCCGACGTTCGAGCCGTCCACCGAAGTCGGCATTCTCGAATCGCCGAAACAGGATGTGTATCTCGTGTTCACCGGTGCGGTCGATCGCGAGACGGCGGCGATTCACATCAACTTCAACCCGCTCGTGTGGTGGGTGTGGTTCGGTGGGATCATCATGGCGTTTGGTGGGCTGATCGTGATGTGGCCGCAGGCGCAGCGCGCCGAGCGCGAGGGCGGCTACGTGGCCGAGCTGCCGTCGGCCTCGGATGGGGCGTTGGTCGGGGCGGGCGCGTGAGCGCATCGCACACGCCCGTGAATCCGGCGCGCCGTCTGTTCCTCACCCGAACTGGCGCTGTGATGGCCGTGGCGGCGGGGAGCGTACTGCTGGCGCGTACGGGGTTCGCGCAGGATGCTGCGCAGCAGGGTGTCGCGCCGGACGGCGCATCCGGGACCCAGCCGGCGCAGGCCCCGGGCGGTGAGGAGATGACGTCCGACTCCTACAAGCCCGTGGTGCGCCCGGCGAAGCCGAATGCCGCGCCGCAGATGAACGAGAAGCAGGTGGAGGCCTTCGAGCGCAATCTCGCCTGTCCGTGCCCCTGTACGCTCGACATCTACACCTGCCGCACGACCGACTTCAATTGCGGCATTTCGCCGGCGGTGCACGGCGACATCCAGCGTCTGGTTGACGGTGGCTACAGCGCCGACGAGATCATGGCCGCGATGACCCAGACGTACGGCGATTTCATCCTGATGCAGCCGCGCAAGCAGGGGTTCAATCTGCTCGCGTGGTTTGCGCCGTTCGCGGCGATCGGGCTGGGCGCCGTGGCGATCGGTGCCTTGCTGCGCAGCTGGCGTCGCAATGCGGACACGGCCGCCGTCCGGCGGGCGGCGGCACCGGCCGCGACCGACCGTGCACTCGATGCGACGCCCGACGAACTGGCGCGCCTCGACGCCGCGTTGCGCGAGGAGCGGTCGTGATGCTCGCTGCGATCCCCGACGGGGCCGTGCCGCTTGTGCTGGGGACCGCGCTGGCGCTGACGGCGCTCACGCTGGTACTGTCGCCGCTCCTCACGGGCGAGGCTGATGTCCGGGCCACGGACGACGCACAGGATGCGCGCGAGGCGGCGCGTCGCCGTGCCGCACGGGCACGCCGCACCCGCGGCCAGGATGAACCGCTCGACGGCGCGGTGGCTGCGCTCCGCGAGATCGAGTTTGACCGTGAAACGGGGAAGCTGTCGGACGACGACTACGCCGAGCTGAAAACGCGGTACACCCGCGAGGCGCTGGCGGAGCTGCGGGCCGCCGATGCACGGGAGGCGGTGGTGGCGGGAGTCGGCGCGGCACCGTTGTCGGTGTCCCCGGAGGACGCGTCGCTCGACCCCGTGGAAGCCGCCATTCGCCGGGCGCGCGCCAACCAGCGCTCGTGTGGTGTGTGTGGTCCGCGTCCCGAACCCGACGCCACGTATTGCTCAAGCTGCGGGCGGTACCTCCCCGGGTGCTGTGCGCGCTGTGGCACCAGCGTAGATCTGGTGGGGTCACGCTTTTGTGGCGGTTGCGGCGAGCATCTCGCGGCGGCGTGATCGCGGTCTGACGCAGACGGCGCGCGACGTCACCCCGATGTCGTGGCGCGCCGCCTCGTCTTTTTCGCGGGCGGTTCGCTCGTCTCGCGCTCGGCCTCGCGCTCGGCCGCGAGACGCGGATACGTGGCACAGCCGGCGGTGAGCGGACAGGCCGTGCAGTGGGCCACACGGGCGGTGCACACCAGCGCGCCAAGTTCCATCAGCGCCTGATTGTGCGTCCACGTGCTCTTGCCGGTGCGTGGCAACAGTTGCTCCGCGATCACCCACAGCTGCTTCAGGCCGGGCCCCGACTTCGGGTGCAGGTGCGGGGCGAACACCCGCTGCAGCACGCGCGCCACATTCGTGTCCACGAGTGCGGCGCGTTTTTCGTACGCGAACGACGCCACCGCTCCTGCGGTGTACGCACCCACCCCCGGCAATTCGCGCAGGGCCACCGGTTCGCTGGGAATCACGCCGTCCTGCTCAGTCGTGACGTGCCGCGCCAAGGCGTGCAGGTTGCGTGCGCGGGCGTAATACCCCAGCCCCTGCCACGCTTCCATCACCTTTTTCGGGCGGGCATCCGCGAGCGCCTGGAGATCGGGAAAGTGGTCGAGGAAGCGACGGTAGAAGTCGAGCACCCGCGACACCTGCGTCTGCTGCAGCATCAGCTCCGATACGAGAATCCGGTACGGATCCCGCGTGTGGCGCCATGGCAGATCACGGCGGTGCTTCCGGAACCACGCGTGCAAGCGGCGGCGGAACGCGGCGGCCGCTTCGGGAGCGACGGTCTGGGCGGGCGGGGCAGGTCGACGGGATGCCATCGGGGCAGAACCTAGCGACCGCACCGCACGGCCGCACTCGGCAACCCGCGCGGCCCGTCAGTGCCGCTCGATCCCGTCCAGCCGTCGCCGCGCCATCACCAGCGGCACCACGGTCGCCGCCACGCACGCCGCCGCGGCCGCCACGAATGGCAATACCATGTCGGCCGGCGTGCGCGCCCACCCCAAATGCTCGGCCACGACGTACCGCGCTGCCGGCCGCCCCGTGAGATAGGCGACTGCGCCGATCAGGACGATCGCCGTCATCATGAACAGCAGTCCGCCGAAGGACGTCGGAATCTGCGCCGCATTT
>CANJOX010000200.1 GCA_947475795.1 Gemmatimonadota bacterium | reverse complement strand
TTCAGCGTCATGCTGCAGCCATACACCAAGAGCGCGCATCCCTTGCACCTGTCGGCGATCACGATGGCCAGTGGCGGCCTGCTCCTGCTGGTCGTGGCCATGCCCGACCTCCTCGCGCTCGATTGGCGTGCGGTACCGCTGGCGGCGTGGGGGAGTGTGACGTACGCCGGTATCGGCGCCCTGGTTGTGGCCTACCTGTTGTTCTATCGCGGGGTGCGTGTGCTCGGGGCTACCCGGACGGCCATGTATGGCAACCTGCAGCCCATCGTCGCGCTGGCGTTCGCGTGGCTGATGCTGGGGGAACGCCCCACCCCGTGGCAGCTGCTCGGAGCGGCGCTCATCACGGCCGGACTGCTGCTGTCGCGGACGGCGCACGCACGGCCCATCGTTCGTGCGGCACCGGTTTCCCCCTCAATCCAGACCTCGTGAAGCTCGTTCTCTTTGATATCGACGGTACTCTGCTGTGGTCTGACGGCGCGGGGCGCCGTGCCATGGAGAATGCGCTGTTGCGCGTGTTCGGTACCACCGGCGACACCGCGTACCGGTACGACGGCAAGACCGACCGCCAGATTGCGCGCGAACAGATGCGCGAGGCCGGCTTCACCGATGCGACCATCACCAGCCGGCTCGACGATCTGCTCAACGAGTACGTGCACGGGCTCGACGCCGAACTCTCCCGCGACGGGATTCCCGGCGCGCGGCTGTGCGATGGCATTCCGACGCTGCTGGACACGCTGCGTGGACATGCCGGTGTCACGCTGGGGCTGCTCACGGGCAACATCGAGCGCGGAGCGCGTCGGAAGCTCGATGCGGTGGGCGTCGATTTCACGCAGTTTCGCGCCAACGCCTTCGGGTGCGATCACGAAGAACGTCCCCAGCTGCCGGCCGTCGCGCAGCGTCGGGCCCGCGATCTGCTCGGCCTCGACGTCGCCGGCGAGCGCATCGTGATCATCGGTGACACGCCGGCCGATATCCACTGCGGCCGGGCGCTCGGCGTCCGCGCGCTTGGGGTCGCAACGGGGCGCTACAGCACCGACGAGTTGTCGGCGCACGACCCGGCTGCCGTGTTCGCGAATCTGACGGACACGCAGGCCGTCGTTGACGCGATTCTGGCCTGAGATGTCCGCGATGCCGTCGATGTCCGTGTCCGTCGGCCCGGTACAGGCGCGTGTTGTCGGCATCGTGCGGGGGCGCGACATCGATACGACGGCCGCCGTCGCGCTCGAGCGGGATGTCTTAGTGCTCGGGTGGTACGACGCCGCCCCGTGGCGGCTCTCGTCGTCCGGCATCGACGGGCTCGCCGTGAGTCCGTTGTCGCTCACCGTGTATCTCGTGGGCAACGATGTACTCGAACTCAGCGGCGATGAACAGTTACGCGCGCTGGGGCTGCAGCTGCTCGACCGCGCGTGCGCCATCCCCGAACTCACGCGTGGCCTCAAGTCGCTGGGATCCGCCCGGGGGACCCCCGCGGTGGCACACGATCGCTGGTTCGCCCCGCTCCTGACGGCGCGGCGGTCGGTGGAAGGGGTCAGCGATCCCACCCGTCAGGTGATGCTGCTCGATGCTGCCGTACTCGCCGGCGAATGTACGCGGGCCATTGCTGACATCGCGGAAGCGGCGTCCAGCGGGGCCGCCGAGCAGCGCGCGATCGAAGCGGCCCTTGAAGAAGCGGCCGGGCCGGTCTTCGACGCGATCGATATGATGGGTGTCGCGGGGTATGCCCTGCGGGGGGGGGCACTCGATACACGGATCGCCGACTGGCGCTGCTGGGTGGACACGGTGCGCGCCGTGTATGCGGCGGCCGACGAAGCCTGGCCCGCGTTCGCCGCGGAGTTGCGCTAGGACGCGCGCGACCGCGGCGCCGTCAGTGACCGCAGCCGCAGTCGGAGCCGCACCCGGACTTCGGCGCGCGTGCCGCCGACACGGCGCGCCACACGCGACGTGTCACGAACGCGATGGCGCTGGCCACGATGAGCGCAGCGACGATCGTCTGTCCCTCCATCGGTGCTATCCTCCCAGACCGAGTGCCGTGCCGCCGGCGTACACCAGCCACGCCGCACCGTAGGCCAGCCCGAGCATGTACGCGAACTGCAGTCCCGCCCACTGCCAGCCGATGCGGCCGCCGCCCGCCTCCCGCACCGTCACGGCGATCGTACTCATGCACATCAGCGCGAACACGTAAAACACCATCAGCCCGATCGCGATCAGCGGGGTGTACGCGCGCCGACCGGTAAGCGGATCGACCTCCGATTGCAGCCGGGTGGTGAGCGCCTGCTCACTCTCCGAGCCGACGCCGTAGATCGTGCCCATGGTGGACACGAACACCTCGCGCGCGGCGAAGCTGGCGGCGATCGAGACGCCGATCTTCCAGTCGTACCCCAACGGGCGTACGACGGGTTCAATCCCGTGTCCGATGCGGCCGAGGACCGAGTGCGCGAGCTGCTGCTCCTGTCGGCGTTCCAGCGGCAAGGACGGATCGTCGGGGGACTTGGGATAGGTCGCCATTGCCCACAGCACGATCGACAGCGCGAGGATCACCGTGCCGGCGCGCTGCAGGAACAGCTGGCACCGCTGAACGACCGACACCCCGAGCGAGGCGAGACTGGGTACCCGGTACGGTGGCAGCTCGAGGATCATGGGGCGCACCGGGCCCTTGAGCAGCGTGCGCTTGAACACCGCCGCCACGGCGAGCGCGACCACCGTGCCGAGCAGATACATGATCAGCATCGTCGCCCCCTGCAGCGTGAGCCCGGGGATGATCGTGGTGGCCGGCACGAACGCGCCAATGAGCAGCGTGTACACCGGCAGACGCGCCGAACAGCTCATGAGCGGGACCACCATGATGGTGGCCAGCCGGTCCTTGGGGTCTTCGATGGTGCGCGTGGCCATGATCCCCGGGACCGCGCAGGCGTATCCGGAGAGCATCGGAATGAAGCTCTTGCCGTGCAGGCCGACGGTGCGCATCACGCGATCCATCAGGAACGCCGCGCGCGCCATGTACCCGGAATGCTCGAGGATGCCGATGAACGCGAAGAGGATGGCGATCTGCGGCAGAAAGACCAGTACGGAACCCACGCCGGCGAAGACGCCATCGACCACCAGCGAGCGCAAGTCGCCGGCGGGGAGCTGCGCGCCGATCAGCCCGCCGACTGCGGCGATCAGCGCTTCGATGCCGTCCATGAGCGGCGTTGCCCACGAGAAGACCGCCTGAAACACCAAGAGCATCAGCGCGAGGAAGATGACCGGCCCCCCCACCCGATGCAGCGCGAAGCGGTCGATCCGGTCGCTCACGTTTCCGGTGACGGCGCGCGCCTGGGTGACCGTGCGCTCGACGACCTGCGCAATCCATGCGTAGCGGAGTTCGGACTCGAGGCGGGTGGGGACGAAACCCACACTGCGCAGTTCGTCGGAGGCCGTGCGGATGGCGTCGGAGAGACCGGGGACCTGCTCGAGGTGCGGACCGACGCGCTGCAGGCCGAGCAAACGCAGCGCTTCCATACGCGCGGCGGTCGCGGAGAGGCCGTCGGCCACGAGGCAGGCCTCGAGCGGCGCGAGCGCCTCCTGCGCCGGCTCGGGGAGGGAGAAGCGGCGCGCGGGCGCCGGTAGCGCTGCGGCAATCGTGAGCGCACGCTTGAGCGGCTCGAGCCCTTCGCCGCGCTTCGCGACAGTGGGGACAATCGGCACGCCGAGTGCGTGAATGAGCTCGGGCACGTCGATACGCAGCCCCTCGGCTTCCGCGATGTCGAATTGATTCAGCGCGACGACGACGGGAACGCCGAGCTCGATCACCTGACTCGCCAGAAAGAGATTGCGCTCGAGATGCGAGGCGTCGACCACCACCAGCACCACGTCCGGGCGCCAGCGATCGGCGTCACGGCCAAGGAGCACTTCGAGCGCGACCTGCTCGTCCGGCGACCCGGCCGAGAGAGAGTAGCTCCCCGGCAGGTCCAGCACGACGACGCGCCGGCCGTCGGGACTCTTGAAGCCGCCCTCGACCCGCTCGACGGTAACGCCCGCGAAGTTGCCGACACGCTGCCGCAATCCGGTGAGGGCGTTGAACAGCGTCGTCTTGCCGGTGTTCGGATTGCCGATGATCGCGACGCGCAATGCCGCCCGGTCGGCCGGTGCGGTGGTGTCAGAGCCCGCCGATGGGGCGGGCGTTGCCGGGTGGTCTGGCAACGGAGGGCGGGGCAGGGTGGTCACCGGTTCCTGACGCGACCGCAGGCCGTACGCCGCGGGAGAAGCGCCACGCCAGCCGCGCTACGCGCGCGGGGGGGTGGGCTGAACGGTGATGCCGGCCGTCAGGGCAGAACCGAGCGCGAGGCGGGTTCCGCGTACTTCGAGCAGCATGGCGTCCCGCGCGTCGATCACGTTCACACTGGCGCCCTCACAGAAGCCCAGCGCGCGGAGGCGGCAGGCCTCGTCGCCCGAGCATTCGATATCCACCACGGTGACCCGCGTTCCCGCCGGACACGCGTTCAACGCGCACGTGGTGCGCGCGGTCGCGGGGGTAGCGGACTGGAGAGTGGGAAGCGGGAGCGATGCCACGGCGTTAGATGAGAATGTTTCTCAAAGCGTGTATTGGAGTATACACAGCGAGCGCCACCGACCGCAATGGGGAGCAGCTGGTTCGGCTTTCCAGCTCACGGCCCACGGCCCACGGCCCACGGCAGACGGCCTGATCGCCCATAGCCCGGGTTAAGGGCTTTGAAGCTGTCGGCTGTCTGCCGTGGGACATGGGCCGTGGGACATGGGCCGTGGGCCGTGAGCTTTAGACAGCGGCCAGAGGACCACTCCGCTTCGTCTTGGTCGCCATCATCGCCACCCCGATCGTGAAAATCGCGATCCCGATGAGCTGCGCCGTCGAGAACCCCAGCACCAGACGGTCATCCTTGGCGCGGAAGAACTCCACGATGAACCGCTCGATTCCGGCCAGAATGCAATAGAAGCCGAACAGCCATCCGGCCTGATTCGTGTGCTTCCGAAAGCGCCACAGGATCGCGAACATCACGAAGCCCATCAGCGTCTCGTACAACTGCGTCGGATACACCGCGATCACGTCGGTGGGATTCGTCCCGGCGGGGAACTGCACGCCGAACTGGTCCGCCATCACCGCCGCGGTGCTCGGGGGAGCGCCCTCGGGGAACTGTGTGGCGAAGAACCCGTTGAACGGCCGCCCGTAATCATCACCCACGGCCCAGCACCCCGTCCGCCCCACCGAGTAGCCGGCGGCGATCGCGATGCCGGCCACGTCGGCGATCCGCAGAAAGTTCAGCTTCTTATAGCGGATCGTGGCATAGCACAGCGCCACCGATCCCATGAAGCCGCCCCAGAACACGAATCCGCCGCGGCTGAAGAACGCCGAGGGGTCGCCGCTGAGCACCACGTAGTACGTCTTCGCGCCCAGCAGCGTCCCGACGAGTGCCGCCAGGACGATGTCGGGCATCGCCTCCGCCTCGGCGTTCTGTCCACGACGCCAGAACTCGCGCTGACACACGATCTGCGCAATCACGAACGCCATGAGCACGGCCAGACCGAAGCCGGTCAGTTCGAGGAAACCGAGCTTGAACGCAGTGGGATGATGAATGATGGGCGACACGGATGGTCCGGGGGCGAAGGAGAGAACCTGGGATCGGCGGGCTATGCCGGACGACCTTTAGGCAAAGATACCGGGAATCGGCAACGACGACTGCGCGGTCATCGAGGGGGTGGCCCGTTCGCCCGCGGCGAAGCGGAACAAGCCGGCGGCAGCGATCATCGCGGCGTTGTCGGTGGCCAGCCGCGGCGTGGGAGCGAAGACAGTAACGCGTGGGGCCAGTCGTTCCCGGATGGCCTCCTGCAGCGCCTGATTGCAGGCAACGCCTCCCCCCATCACCACCCGCGTCCGCCGATGAATCCGCGCCGCGCGCGCCACCTTCTCCGCGAGCGTATCGATCAGGGCGTCCTGGAACCCACGGGCGATTCCGGCGCGCTGCGCCTCCAGCGCCCCCGCCTGCTCGGCCGCGCGCACGGCATACAACACGGCCGTCTTCAGGCCGCTGAAGGAGCAATCGTAGTAATCCTCGTCGCCCGGCTGCGCCGACTTCCGCAGCATCGGACGCGCAAAGCGGTGCGGATGCGTCCGCGCCGGGGCCTCGGCTTCGCGTG
The DNA here is from genome assembly GCA_947475795.1 of Gemmatimonadota bacterium. Next base: position 22 of record CANJOX010000200.1, on the reverse strand, counting down.
CAAGCGCTTCGATATGGCGCCC
>CANJOX010000199.1 GCA_947475795.1 Gemmatimonadota bacterium | reverse complement strand
GGGCGATGCCTTCGGCCTCGACGACGCGCTTGGTCTTCTTTGCGGTAGCCATGGCTTACTTGGTCACCTTCTTCTTGCCCGCGATGGCGCGGCGCGGCCCCTTCTTGGTGCGCGCGTTCGTGTGCGTGCGCTGCCCGCGCACGGGAAGCCCGCGACGATGGCGCGTGCCACGGTACGAGCCGATGTCCATCAGGCGCTTGATGTTCATCGCGATCTCGGTGCGCAGGGCACCTTCGACGCGAAGATTGCGCTCGATTTCCTGACGGAGCTTGTTGACGTCCGCGTCATTGAGATCGCGGACACGCTGATCGGGCGAGACGCCCGATGCGGCGAGGATCTTCTGGGCGGTCGCACGACCGATTCCGAAGATGTAGGTCAGGCCGATCTCAACCTTCTTCTCACGAGGGAGATCGACGCCAGCGATACGTGCCATGTTTTACGCTTCCCCTCAGCCCTGACGCTGCTTGTGCTTGGGGTTGCGCTTGCAGATGATGCGAGTCACGCCCTGTCGCTTCACGACTTTGCAGTGCTCACAGATCGGCTTTACGCTGCTGCGAACTTTCACGGGTCACCTTGGCGCTCTCGCGCCAACGGAGTCTCCCGCACCGACTTGCGTCGGCCGGCCGGACTCCCCATGCGTTCATCGCTCATGAAGCATCGTGTCTCCCGCCCCAACATCCGGGACATCTGACACCGATTCCGCGCACGAGCGAAGCAAATGTGGCCAGCGGATTGGCCTAGAATCTCACCCGAAAACGGGCAAGACTCTCATCCTAGCGGACTTAGGCCAACCTCGCAAGGGACGCACGGACCGCTGCCATGGCGGCCACCGGGTCGGGCGCTCCGGTCACGGCCCGCCCGAGAATGAGCCACCGGGCCCCCGCGTCGGCGGCGGCGCGGGGGGTCATCACCCGGCGCTGGTCGTGCGCCTCGCCGCCATCGAGCCGAATACCGGGGATGAGCAATCCCAGGGCGCCCGCGTAGGCCGCGCGCACCGCCGCGGCCTCGTGCCCGGAGCAGACGACCCCGGCCCCTCCCCCGGCCGCCACGAGGCCGGCCAGCCGGACGACCTCGTGGGTAACGTCGAGGTGATCGCGCCCCCAGGCGGCGCCGATGCCCGCCGCGTCCATACTGGTCAAGATAGTGACCCCGAGGATGCCGCATCCCGCCGATCCTGCCCCTGCTCCCTCAGCTGCGCCTTCCACCGCGGCGCGGACCATCTCGGTCCCACCGGACGCATGCACGGTGAGCAATGACGCGCCGTGCCGGGCCACGCTCCGCGCGGCACCGCGCACGGTGTTCGGGATGTCGTGCAGCTTGAGGTCCACGAACACCGACTTCCCCGCGTCCCGCAGCCACGCCACAATCGAGGGGCCTTCGGCCGCGAACAACTCAAGGCCGACCTTGTAATAGTCGCACGCTGCGCCGAGCCCATCGACAATCCGCTGCGCCCCGGCCCGGTCGGGGACGTCGAGGGCCACAATGGGGGTGACGGCGGAGGTCTCAGATAGGTTGCCGTGGGACACGGGGTTCATGCGGGCCACTCCAAGGTGCCGATGACGGTGCTGAGGTCACGCACGCCTTCCCGGTCGGCCCAAGCCGCCAGCTCGCGTGCAATCCGTACGGGCGCACGCGGATCGCGCAGCGCGGCGGTGCCGACGCCAACCAGCGAGGCGCCGGCCAGCAGATACTGCGCCGCATCGCCCCCCGTGCTGATGCCACCCAGGCCGATGATAGGCACCCCGGGAAGTGCACGACTCACCCGCCACGTGGCGAGGAGCCCTAACGGCAGCAGCGCCGGGCCACTCACGCCCCCACTACCAAAGCCGATTTTCGGCTTGCGGCGTGCGGTATCGATGACGAGCCCGGGCATGGTGTTGATCAACGTCAGGCCGGTGGCGCCGTGCTCGACGGACACCCGAGCGGCATCTACCACACCGGCGCCGAGGGTTGGCGAGAGCTTGACGAAGATGGGCCGCGCGGTGACGGCACGGGAGGCGCCCACGAGCGCGGCCAGCGCCACCGGATCGGCGCCGAACTCCATACCGCCGGCTTTGACGTTCGGGCAACTGACGTTCAGCTCGAACGCATCGATGCCGGGCAAGCCGTCCAAGCCTCCGACGACCCGCTCAAACTCCTCGACGCTGTTGCCCACGACGTTGACGATCACCCGGGTACCGGGGTGCGTCCGGTGCAACCACGGCAGGCAGTCGGCCCGTACGGCCTCAAGCCCGGGGTTGGCCAACCCGATGGCGTTAATCATGCCGCCGGCGAATTCACTCACCCGAAGCGGCGGGGCACCGTGACGGGGCGCGACACTGACGGCCTTGGTGGCGATGCCGCCGAGCGCGGAAAGATCGAGGACGTCATCCACCTCCTGCCCGAAGCCCGCCGTACCGGCCGCCAGCACCACGGGGTTCCGGAAGACGAGGCCAGCCACGTGAACGGCGGGCCCTCGCCCGGCCGGCGCTACAGATGCGGGCGTCATGCCGGCCGTCGCCGCGGTCGTTGTCACGAGGTCACCGAGCACTGGATTTAGGAGGAAGTCGAAGCGTCCGTACACTGTCCGTCCACCGGCGCAGCGTCTCGCTCCACTGCAATCTCAACAATTCCGGTGCGCGAACAAAGTCCGCGCGGGCAGATGGTTCCTCCCCGCGCAATCGCGCCGCCACGGCGGACTGCGCGTGATCGACGAGGATACGTCGGTGCCACGCGTCGGCGCTGTCGGGCTCGAGCAGCGCCGCCGCGTACCACGCCTGCGGCACGAGCGGCGACGCAGGCCGCTCCCGCGCGATGTCGATAAACAGCGCCCGCGCCAAGCGTGGGGCACGCAGGGAATCCCGCGCAATCTCGGCGGCCAGAAATGACGAGGCGCCACTGGGATCGTCGTCCGTGGTCGGCGACGCGAGCAACCGGAACAGGAGCAGGCGCTCGGCCACCACCGCGGCATAGGCCGTGCCCCAGACGACGCTGTCCTGGCGCGCGACGAGCGTATCGAGCTCGCGGACGGAGGAGACCTGAGACAGCGTAAGCAGGGAAAGCCGCGCGTTCGCTTCGCGCGCGGTGAGCGTGTCACGGCGCGACAGGGTGCGCGCGGAGATGAGGTGGCGAAGGGCGAGGGAATCGCGACCGAGACGCAGCGTCAAGTCGCCGAGGACGAAGTGGAGACGCGCGCGGCTTTCGTCGCCGATCCCGGCCGCATCGTACTGCCCGACGATGCGCTCCGCTCCGTCGAACCGTCCGTCGGCGACGAGCTCGCGCAGTGCGCGCGCGACGTCGTCCCGGTAGTCACCGACGCGAGCCCGCGCGACGAGCAGCGACTCGACCCGGGCGTATTCACGCGCGGACAGCGACGAGGCGATGAGTTCCCATTGCAACACCGCCGCGCCGAGACCACCGAGGTACGCCGGGACAGCATCACGGTCGCCCATACTGAGGGCAGCCCGCGCGCCCCAGATTCGCGCTTGCCGGGCGAGCTCAGGACGGTCGGACCCGATGAGCGAATCCAGTCGCGGCCGCGCGGCCGCGCTCCGTCCCGTGCGGATCTCGCAGGAGGCGAGCGCGAGGCGTGTTCGATCCCGATCTGCCGGCGCCAGGGTGGTGCCCCCCTGTAGTTCCAGCAACCGTGGCATGGCCCGCTCACACTGCGCCGCCATCGCCCCGCTCCGTGCCGCGAGATACAGCGCCCGGTCGCGCCATTTCGATGTGGGATGCCGAACGAGGACGCTTTCGGCAATCGCAGCCGACCGCTGGTAGCGGGTGGTGGCCCCGCCCTCGTCGTCGCGCCGCAGGCGCTCGTCACCCCGCCTCGCCTCGGCCTGCGCGTTGTAGATGCCGTTGTAGTACACGCATCCGCCGCCGACCAGCCATGCCGCCAGCACCAGCGCCAGCCGCCGGGGAGCGCGCCTCACCCGCCGCCTCCCACCTTGCGTTCGTACTGCTCCAGATAGCGCACGACGGCGTCCGCGAGGGTGTCCGCCAATTCCTGCTGGCGTACCGGATCCGTCATGTACTCGGCTTCGCGCTTGTTGGTGCCAAAGCCGATTTCCACCAGCACGGCCGGCATGAAGGCGGTCACGAGCACCCGGAATCCAGCCTGCTTGACCCCGCGATTGGGCCCGGGGTGCACCTGTCGCATGCCCGCCTGCACCATCTCGGCTAAACGTCCGGATTCGCGCAGATGCTCATTCTGCGCCATGTCACGCATGATGAATCCCAAGGGGTCGTCGCGTGACACATCCTCGCTAGTTTCGAAGCGAACGGCCTCATTTTCCATCGCTTCGACCCGACGCTCGTCCTCGGTCTTGGCCTCGGCCAGAAAGAACGTTTCGAACCCCCGTGCGGCGCCGGGGTTGTTCCAGCGTGGATTCGCCGCGTTGACGTGCACCGAGAGGAACAGGTCGGCCTTCGCCTGATTGGCGATGCGCCCCCGGTCCGAGAGAGCGATCAGGGTGTCGGTGGTGCGCGTCATCACCACCTGCACATCACGCGCCTGCAGGGTGCGCTGCAGGATCTGCGCAAACGCCAACGTGATGTTCTTCTCGAACACCTTCCGGGGCGAGCCGATCGGCCCGCTCATCCCGTTGTCCGGCCCTCCATGCCCGGCATCGACGACGACCACGCGTCGACGCAGCGCCGCGCTGCGCGCGGCGGCGCTGCGCGCGTTGTCGGCCGGCGCCGCGACCGCGGTCGGACGGGCACGTACGGGCCGAGGCGGTGGTGTACGACGGGCGGCCGTGACGGTCGCGAAGCGTCGCAGTTCTGCGTTTTCCGTATCGAAGAGGACACCGGCGCCAAGCCGCGGCAACAGCTCGGTGGCCAGCGCGAACGGCACAAAGAGCAGATCGCCACGTCTGAACACGCCAGCGCGCAATGGGATCGTATCACCGGCCACCACCGCGAGCGCGCTGCCGGCCTGTAGATCCACGCCGGTGGTGCCCACCTCGAATCGGTACCGTCCTGCCAGCGCGGTTTGCGCGACGAGTTGCCCGCCCAGCGCCTCAGCCAGCGCGTCGGCGCGCAGGGCGATGCCACCATCCGGGTGTGCGAGGGTGGGCACCGCGCGCACACGGTCGCCGGCGCGCACCGACAGCGGCGGCAGGACCGGCGTTGTCTGCGCGAGCTGCAGGATGAGTGCGACGGATCCGACGATTATCACCGGCGTTCGTCAGCGCCGGCTGAGGGCACGCGCCATCTCTCGTTCCGCGTCGCGCTTCTTGAGATCCTCCCGCTTGTCATGCTGCTGCTTACCCCGCACGAGCGCGAGACGTGCCTTGACGCGCCCGTTTTTGAAATACAGGTCGAGGGGAACCAGCGTGAGCCCCTGTCGCTCCACGGCGCCGATGAGGCGCCGGATCTCACGCCGATGCATGAGCAACTTCCGGGTACGAGTCGGCTCGTGGTTGAACACATTCCCCTGGCCATACGCCCCGATGTAGCAGTTCAGGAGGAAGACTTCATTGTCCTTGATCACCCCGAAGGCATCCGTGAGGTTGGCGCGGCCTTCACGCAACGCCTTGACCTCCGTGCCGGTCAGCACGACCCCGGTCTCCCAGGTATCCAGGATTTCGTAGTCGTGTCGCGCGCGCTTGTTGCGGGCGATCATTTCTGTCGGTTCTTCCGTGTCCTTGTTTGCCATGCTGCAGGGAAAGTAATACCGCGGCGGGATCGGGGCGCACGAAGTGTGGCGGATGGCGTTGACATCGGGGGCACGTGCGACCATTCTATACGGCCCTGACGGTATCGTGTACGAAACAGTGTGTTCGGATACGAGAACGGGATCTGCCGGAGTGGTGGAATTGGTAGACGCGCTGCGTTCAGGGCGCAGTGTCCGCAAGGACGTGCCGGTTCGAGTCCGGCCTTCGGCACTCGAGTACATCAACGAAAGAGGGGGAAGGTGGCATCAGCCGCCTTCCCCCTTTCTCGTACCTGTGATGTCGACTGGCCTTACCGGTCGGGCGTGCCGGCTGATCCGGCTAACGCCCGAGGGCCGAGGGCCGAATGTCGTCGGGGAGACTGGCCACACCGAACACATGGCGCAGTGACTCGTTCGCACGGGTCCGCGCGTCGGTGACAAACACGGACGCACGCGCCACCTGCTCCGGCCCCGGGGCAACAAGACCGGCACCGCCGAGGAGCACCCGAGCCAGCCGTACGGCGGGAGGATGCGC
>CANJOX010000198.1 GCA_947475795.1 Gemmatimonadota bacterium | reverse complement strand
GGCGAAGACATCGACGATGCGCCGCTCGATCAGGTGGACCACGGCCTCTTCGAGGAGTGGCTGTGGCCGCGACTGGCCGAGCGCGTGCCCCAGTTCGACGCGTTACGGGTGACGAGCTCGTGGGCGGGGTACTACGAGTACAATACCTTCGATCAGAACGGACTGGTGGGTCGGCTCCCTGGCACCGACAATGTGTTCGTGGCCGCCGGTTTCTCCGGACATGGGCTGCAGCAGGCGCCAGCGGTGGGGCTTGGCATGGCCGAGTTGATCGCGACGGGGTCGTACCACACGCTGGACGTGTCGCCGCTCGGACTCGAACGGATCGCGGCGAACGCACCGCTGGTGGAGCGGAACGTGATCTAGCGGCCATGACCGGAGACGTTTGTTCTTGGCAGCCGCGAACAACCGGAACACGGATCACGCAGATCACACCGAAACCACACCGATCAGTAAACAACGCGGTTGGCGTATCCGTGTAGTTTCCGAGTGGCTCCGCGTCATCCGTGTTCTGGCATTTTGGCTACTGCAGTCGCCGTCACCTCGACCATTTCCGGTCCGTCCATGTCCGCCATGCATACCGAAACGCACAAGAGCAGCAGTATCGGCTGGCTGCGCGCGGCCGTCCTCGGTGCGAACGATGGACTGATTTCCACCAGCAGTCTCGTGGTGGGCGTCGCCGCCGCACAACCGGACCGCGCGGCGGTGGTAGTGGCGGCGCTGGCGGGATTGGTGGCCGGCGCGCTGTCCATGGCCGCCGGCGAGTACGTCTCGGTGAGCTCGCAGTCCGACACCGAGACGGCGGATCTGGCGCGCGAGACGCTGGAGCTGGCCACGCAGCCCGAGCATGAACTGGCGGAGCTGGCCGGCATCTACGAATCGCGCGGCTTGAGTCCCGCGTTAGCGCGACAAGTGGCCGTCGAGCTCACCGCGTACGATGCCCTCGGGGCGCACGCCCGCGACGAGCTGGGGATTCACGAACTCACGCGCGCCCGTCCGATTCAGGCGGCACTGGCCTCAGCAGCGGCATTTGCCGTCGGGGCAGCACTCCCGGTGCTGTTCGTGTTCGTGGCACCCACGGCCATCCTCACGCCGCTGGTGTTCGGCTCCACCATCGTGGCCCTTGGTGCGCTCGGGATGCTCGCCGCGCAGCTTGGCGGCGCGCCACTGCTGCGCGGTGCCGCACGCGTCACGTTCTGGGGGGCCATCGCCATGGCGTCCACCGCCCTCATCGGGCGTCTGGTGGGCGCGCCGGTCTAGCGCCGGTACCGCACCGATGGCGCGGCGCTGGTCGGCGCCACGCCACTCAGCGTGGCGTCAGCCGTCTCTCGACAGTGCGCTCCGCAGGCACAGACGCGTCGAGCAGGGCACGCACCCGCGCGCCCAGCGCATCGACGCCGAACGGCTTGTGCATGAAGGCTTCCCGTGACGATGTCAGTCCCACCATGGTGGTGTCGTCGGAGTAGCCGCTGATGAACAGCACCCGCAGGTCGGGACGCGCGGCGCGCAAGGCATCCCACAGTGGACGACCGCCGAAATCGGGCATCACCACGTCCGCAATCAGGAGATCGATCGCCCCGGCGTGCTCACTCGCCAATCGCACGGCCTCAGCGCCGCAATCCGCCGCCAGCACCGTGTAGCCGAGCCGCGTGAGCGTGCGGGCGATGAAATCACGCACACCGGCTTCGTCCTCGGCCACCAGCAGCGTTTCGGTGCCGTGATGCAGCGCGCGCGCAGGGACGACCGTGGTGTCATCGACGGGGACCACGTCCGCCGGCAACGCCGGGAGGAGCGCGCGGAAGCTCGACCCCACGCCCTCCGTGCTGTCCACCTGGAGCTGCCCGCCGGCCTGCGTCACAATACCGTACACCATGGAGAGGCCGAGGCCCGTGCCCTTACCCACCGGCTTCGTCGTAAAGAAGGGTTCGAACAGATGCGAGCGTACATCCTCCGACATGCCGACGCCGGTGTCGGTGACCTTCAGCTCGATATACTCGCCGACCGGGAGATGCAGCGCGGCCGCTTCCACCGGTGACTCGACCTGTCGTCGCACGGTCGTGAGCGTGAGCGTCCCGCCTGATGGCATCGCATCACGTGCGTTGACGGCCAGATTCATCAGCACCTGCTTGAGCTGGCCGGCGTCGGCGCGGACCGTCGTCGGTGACGCAGTCAGCGCCAGCTGCATGATGATGTTTTCCCCAAGCAGTCGGCGCAGCAGCAGCATCGTGTCCTCGACGACCGCATTGACGCTGATCACGCGTGGCTCGACGACGGCACGGCGACTGAACGAGAGCAGCTGACGCGTGAGCTCCGACGCCCGTTCGCCCGCATCGAGAATCCCTTCGACCAGCTGCTGGCGCTCGTCCGTGAGCTCAATCTCTTCACGCAGACAATCCGCGTAGCCGGCGATGATCGTGATGAGATTGTTGAAGTCGTGCGCCACGCCGCCGGCGAGGCGACCGACAGCGTCCATTTTCTGCGACTGGCGCAGCTGATCTTCCGTGACACGCTGCTCGGTGATATCGAGGCCGTATCCCAGCACGTGCCGCACGGTACCATTCGCGTCGATGACGGGCGACACGTAGCGCCGGAAATGCCGCGGCTCGCCGGTCCGCGAGGTGAACGATTCCTCGAACGTGCGCGATTCCGCGCGTTCGGTGCAGTCGCGGATGCGCTGCGCCCGCTGCTGCGACACGGCGGGGGGCAAGCCACGGAACGCCCCATACTCTTCGTCGTTCTTGCCGATGATCCACTCGCGCACCGCCGGATCGGCGATCGCACTCGGCGTGACATATTCGTACACGCCCTCAGGCGAAAACACCGCCAGGTTCGCCGGCAACGCATCCAGCACGCGCCGGTAAAACTCCGTCACCCGCGCGATGCGGGCGAGGGCGTCTTCGTCGGCCGTGACATCGGTGCACGACCAGACCCAGCCGGCAATGTGGCCATCCTCGAACACCGCGCGGACCTGACGCTCGATGGTGCAGCCGTTGCGTTGCCGCAACCGGTCGCGTCGCATGGCCGCGGGGTCGGCATTGCCAGCCAGAAACGCGGCCGGATCCTCGAAGGTGGCCGCCGCGGCCCGCAGCGGATCGTCAGTCAGCGCGTCGTCAGACAGCCCGAAAAGGGTCCGGAAGGGCTCATTGACCAGCACCACTTCGCCCGAGGCGCGCTCCACGAGCACGGCGAACGGCAGGCCGTTCTCGAGCGCGAGGGCGTGGATCGTGGAGCGGGTGAGTGGTGACATCCTGACCGGTCAATGAACGAGAAGCCGTGACGGCATACAGTGCGCGAGTCTAGGGAGCCGGATGGCGTTTCGCCAGTCGCGGACGATGAACGATCGGTCATCACCGGCGCATATTTCCCGGTGAGAGTTCCCGTCTGGAGTTTCCCGACTCGCACGCTGACAACGACGAATGCCATCATCTCCGGTCACGCGCCGCGCGCGTCACCTCACCCGCACGGTCCGATCACAGGTGACGACGCTCGCCGGCACCGTCGGCGCCACGTGGACGACGTTCGCGGTCAACGGGGTCACCGGCGGGGCGCTGATGGCGTACGGCGTGGTGCCGCGCACGCAGTCCGGACTGCGTGGGATTCTGTTTGCACCGTTCCTGCACGCCAATCTGGCGCATCTCGTGGCGAACACCGTGCCGTTTGTGGCGATGGGCTGGCTGGTGATGGTGCGCGATCGACGTCACTTCCTCCCCGTCACCCTGCTCGCGATGCTGGGCTCAGGGCTCACGGCGTGGCTGCTGGGGGCGCCCGGCTCCGTGCACATTGGCGCCAGCGGCGTGGTGTTCGGCTACTTCGGCTTTCTGCTCTTGGGCGGCTGGTACGCACGCAGCATCGGCAGCATCGCGCTCAGTATCCTCGTGGCCGTGGTGTGGGGCGGCCTCGTCCTCGGCATCGCACCGGGGCAGGCGGGGATCAGCTGGCAGTCCCACCTGGGGGGATTCGTGGCCGGCATACTGGCCGCACGGCGGTATCGCGCGCGATAACACGCCGTCGCGACGACGCCGTTGCGACGACGCCGTTGCGACGACGCCGTTGCGACGACGCCGTCGCTACGACTGCCCGAGCCGTGCGATCGCCCCCGCCAGGAAGTCGGCACGCCAGGCGGCGAGCTGCGCCACCGGAACGCCCTGCTCCCGTGATAACAGCTCCGGCGCCGCGCCCTGCAGCAGCCGCACCACCAGATCGGCCTTCTCCTCGGCGCTGAAGTTTCCGGCCACGATGGGAAGCGGGACATCCTGGGCGGGTGAGACGGCACCGGCCGGCAACCGGCGGCGCGACCCGATGGCCGTGACCACCAGATCAGTGAGCGACTTCAGGTACCGCAGCGTGGCGCGGTCAGGCGAGATGGCGGCCAGCGGCGCCCCCGCCGTGCGGTCACAGTACAAGCACCCCACGATCTTGCCGCCCACGACCACGGGAAACACGCCGAACTGGGCCACCGACAGCGACGACGCCCAGCGGGCCTCCGCCACGTTCATCGGTCGGTCGGCCGGCACATACAGCGCGTGACGCTGCTGCGTGGCCAGCACGATCGGTCCGCCGCGCATCGTCATCGGGAAGTCGAAGTGCGGCATCAGCGCATCGATCCCGTCACCAAGCCCCGACCGGGCCACCAGCCGACCCCGATCGGCATCGACCACGCACATGATCGCGCGATCGAACGGCCCCCCGCGCAGCGCCGCCTCCAGCGCCAGCAGGAGCACGTCGCTCAGCGACGTCCCGGACAGGGCGTCAGCCGCTCCCTCCAGTTCCAGACGGAGCCGGTGCCGCAGGTCGGTGGCGTCGCGCTCGCCGGCATCCTGCACAGCGGCCTGCCATTCACCGGTCACGAGGGTCGTGCCGCCAAGCGCCGCCGTGGCGGCGTCGTTCAGCTGCCGGAACCGCATCCGATCGGTGGGAATGTGGGGGCTCGACAAGAGCTCACGCGTCTCGTGCAGGGCGGCCGCAACCACCGCGCGGAGTTGCTCGCGGGTGAGCTTGATCCGTGCGGCGTGCTGCGCGAGCACCACCTCGAGGGCGGCCGCCCCGTCGTCGCCCGGACGCTCCCGGTGATACAGCGCGTGGGTCAGGTCGTGACTGAAGGCGACGATGGACGCCGACCGTGACACCGACGAGGCGGCGCGCGCGCGAATCCCCTGCACCACGGACTCCGGCATCCCCCACTGGCTCGCGACCTCCACCCCGAGGTCGCCGAACGCAAACCCCAGCACCGCCTTGGTGGCACCCGACTCCGACGCGCCATCATCCCGCATCATCGTCTGGATCCGCGCGTAGTCCTCGGCGAAGTGACAGGCGATGAGGACCTCGCCGAGGTTGCGGAACATGCCGCAGAGGTGCGCTTCCTCCGGTTCCTGCATCCCCAGCACATTGGCCACTTCCCGCGCATGGTTGGCCGTGAGCAGCGACAGCAGCATGAGCTCCTTCAGCGCCGGGGAGCGGCGGTGGAAGTTCTCGAAGAGCAGGAGGCTGCTGGCCAGTTGCCGCACGGTTTTCGCGCCCAGCATCATCATGGCGTGCGTGGCGCTCTGAATGGCGCGCCCCGACCGCCGGTAATGCACACTGTTGGCCGTGCGGACCACACTGAGCGTGAGGCTGTATTCGCGCAGCACGACGTTGGCCAGCCGCTGCAGCGAATTGCCATCCTCATCGAGCGACGAGATCATCTCGATGATCTGCTTGGACAACGCCGGGAAATCGCTCCCCTCGAGAATGCGCCCGAGGCGCGCCCGAACAGGGTTGTCCTCGGGCGCGTCAGCAGCGACGGGCAGATGCAGAGCGGGAACGGTCATACGTGGAGGTATCGGCAGCTGGTCGTGGCCGCTTGCGCCGGATTGTACAATCCGACGTCAGACGCACGATCCCGGTTTCCCTCCACCCGATCCTTCATGCCCCGTTCCGCTGCCTTCAGCCCGCGCGGCCCCGCCGCCATCGGCCCGTACTCGCATGCCGTCTGGGCCGGCGATCTGCTGTATTGCTCGGGTCAGACGCCCATCGACCCGGCCACCACGCAGCTCATCGACGGCGACGTCACGGCACAGACCCACCGCGTGTTCGACAACCTGCAGGCGGTGGTGGAAGACGCCGGCCTGACGATGGACGACGTGATCAAGTGCAACGTGTACCTCACCGACATGGCGAACTTCGCCGCCATGAACGCGGCCTACACCACGC
>CANJOX010000197.1 GCA_947475795.1 Gemmatimonadota bacterium | reverse complement strand
TACTTCTCCATCAACGCTTCGTCGTATTCCACGACGGTGTCGATGAGCTTGTGACGGGCTTCTTCCACGGCGTCATGGAACTCGGCCGGGATGTCCGTGACGGTGAACGTCTTGCCGAGCGTCTGCTCGTCGAAGATGTACTGCTTGCGCTCGATGACGTCGAGGTGACCGGTGAACAGCTCGCCCGAGCCCACGGGCAGCTGGAGCGGCTGGGCGCTCTTGGACAGCCGGTCGTGAATCATCGCGACGCACCGTTCGAAATTGGCGCCCACGCGATCCATCTTGTTCGCGAAGATCATGCGCGGCACGGCGTAGCCGTCCGCCTGACGCCACACCGTTTCCGTCTGCGGCTCCACGCCGGCGACGGAGTCGAGCAGCGTGACCGCGCCGTCGAGCACGCGCAGCGACCGCTGCACTTCGACGGTGAAGTCCACGTGGCCCGGCGTGTCGATGATGTTGATGCGATACTCGGGGCCGTCGCCCTTTGTGTCGCTCTGCCCATGGCGCTGCCAGAAGCAGGTCGTCGCGGCGGACGTGATCGTGATGCCGCGCTCCTGTTCCTGCTCCATCCAGTCCATCGTGGCGGCGCCGTCGTGGACTTCACCAATCTTGTGCGACTTCCCCGTGTAGTAGAGGATGCGCTCAGTGGTGGTGGTCTTACCGGCATCGATGTGGGCCATGATGCCGATGTTGCGATAATGCTCGAGCGGGGTCGTACGCGGCATAGTTGTCGGCGGCGTCCCGCTTGCGCGGAGCCAATGTTTGACGAGAAGTGGACCAGCAAAAAAACGGCTGGACCTGTCGCCTCGCCTTTGCGCGAGACCGGTATCCATCCGCTGCCGCCGGGTGCACTCGCCGCTGGTGCGCGAATGGGGACCCAGGCGCGCCGGACACAGAGAACTGCGGACTCCGTGACCGACGTCAAATTGGCTGCGTTGCTTGTCGGGAGCCTCGCGCGACACGATCACAGATCGAGCGGCGAAGCCGGTACAGCGTGCGTGATCGACTGGAGGGGAACCCTCGTGGCGATACGCCCCCACCTCGGAAGGTGGCCCATAGGGCGCCCGGCCGCAGATCGCCGGGACAGTGGTGCGTCGTGCTCTCTCACCGCCCGAGCCAACACGGCGCGTCCGGTGGTAGATAGGCAACATGGGCGAGTCCGGCGGGGAAGTCAACCCGGAGCCGTGCCCGCGGCCCACGACGTGGGCGAAGCCTTGCCCCACGACCTGACCGCGGCCGGTCGGCGGACAGGAGCGCCATATGGGCACGGGCGACTATAATAGCAGTGCAGCGTCGCGTTTGAAGGTCGCGTCCGGCAACGGCACGATCAGGACACCCCAGCTTCCGGCACCCACCCGCTGATGACCGCTCCTCAGGTTACGCATCGCGTCTCGATTGTCATCGGCACCCGCCCGGAGGCCATCAAGATGGCGCCCGTCGTGCAAGCCATTCGTGAGCATCCCCACCTCGAGCCGCTGGTCATCGCGACAACGCAGCACCGGGAGATGCTCAAGCAGGCACTCGACGTGTTCGGCATTGTGCCGGACATCGACCTGGGGCTCATGCAGAACGGCCAGAATCTGGGGGTCTTCACGTCGCGGGCGCTCGCGGCCCTCACCGACTGTTTTCTCGAGGTCAAGCCGGACTTCCTGTTGGTGCAGGGCGACACCTCGACGGTCACCGCCGCGTGTCTCGCCGGCTTCTATCAAGGTGTGCCGATTGGCCATATCGAAGCCGGCCTCCGGTCGTTCGATCTCTCCAGCCCGTTTCCGGAGGAGGTCAACCGCCGCATCGCGACCTGCACCGCCAACGTCCACTTCGCGCCCACCACCGAAGCCCGCAACAACCTGATCTCCGAAGGCATCCCGGAGGGCGACATCTTCGTCACCGGAAACACCGTGGTCGATGCGCTCCAGATGGTGCCCCCCCGCGCCACCTTCGAGACCGCCTCGCTGAATGATCTGCCCTGGGACACGCACCGTGTCCTGCTCACCACCGTCCACCGGCGAGAGTCGCTCGGCGAGCATCTCGATGCGATCTGCGATGCCCTGGAGTCGATTGTCCGGTTGCACGATGACGTCGTGATTGCGTTTCCCGTGCATCTCAATCCGAGGGTGCGCGACGTCGTGTTCCGGCGCCTCGGCGACGTGCCGCGTATCCACCTGCTCGATCCGCTTCCCTACCCCGAGCTGCTCGAGATCATCCGGCGATGCTTCTTCGTGCTGTCGGATTCCGGCGGCATTCAGGAAGAGGTGCCGTCGTTCCGCAAGCCGATCTTCGTGCTGCGGGACACCACGGAGCGCCCCGAGGTGCTACGGTCGGGCTTCGGTGAACTCGTGGGCACGGATGCCGCGCGTATTCTCTCGCGCGCCTCGGCGCTGCTCACCGATCCGGAGGCTTATCTGTCACGGACCTCGGGCGTCAATCCGTTCGGAGACGGCCGTGCCGGCTTCCGGATCGCTGAGGTGATCGACACCCTGCTGCGCCATCCGCGGGAGCGCAGCGGTCCGCGGCGCCTTGATCACCAAGAGGTGAACGCCACACTGGAGCGACTGTCCCGTGCCGGATGAGCCGCTCGTTGGACGCCGCCTCAGTGGGGGCGGAGCCGCCGCGCTCACGCTCGCGCCGCGGAGAATCCACTAAGTGTCACGCATCACTGGGAAGCTGTCCCGCCGCACTGAGTCGCTGAGCAATCGCGGATTCCGGGGCGGCAAGATCGCCCCGCACCGCGCCATGATCGGCCTCGAGGTGTCCTGGACGCTCGTGATCGACCTGATCGTGCTGCCCGCGATCTTTGCCGCCGTCATGCTCCTGTTCCTGGACCCGCTCATGGAGCGGTGGCGTGCCTTCTTCGAGTGGGTGCAACCGCCGCTCGGGCTCACCGGCGGTGTGGCCGCCCGCGTCATCGACCTGGAGATCGCGGCCACCGCCGTGCCGTTCTTCACGGCGTCCGCGGGATGGCCAACGGCGGGACAGCTGCAAGGGGGATGGCTTGTCATGCTGCTGCTCGCGCTCGCCGGCGCGGTGCTGCGCGGACGTCTTACGCCGTTCGCTTATCTGGCCCGCGCGCTCGCCGTCCTGCAGCTGACCGCGCAGCTGTGGTTCACCTTCGCCACGCCGCCGTTTTCCTACAACCTGCCGGACTACATCAACGGGTTGCTCGTGTGCGGCGTGGTGATCCTGCTGCTCGCGCCGTTTCTGGTCGCGTTCACCTTCTACATCTTCGATTTTCAGCTCTGGCAGAAGGCCGCGATGGCGCTGATGCTGCTCGGCCATCTGGCCGTGCTGCTCCCATTGCAGGCCACGGTGCATGCGTGGCTGCTCCACCGGCTGTCCCTGCTCGCGTTGCCGATACTTTTTCTCGTCTTCGGCGTGCTGCTCGACGTGTTCGTCTACGTGGCGTTGTACGGATGGGGCATGAGCTGGCGTTCCGACGGCCCGCTCGACTCCGCCGATCGGCGTCCGCCCGCCTCGGCGGCGCGTACGCTGAATCGTGCCCGCCCGACACCCGCTTCCGTGCGTGCCATTACCCCGTCATTCGGCAGCCCCGCGGTTCCCTCGGGACCTTCCAACGACCGTGACGGGGGCAACGCATGACCCTCGTCTCGCTCGCCAATATCGGTCTCTGGTTCTGCATCATCGTGCTCGCGATCTACACGCTGCGGCACTATTTCTTCACCCTCAACCGGCTCTTCGGTCGGCATCGGCAGCCCTTCGTCGACATCATGCAGGCCGACTGGCCGTCGCTGATCGTCTTCGTGCCCGCGCACAATGAGTCCCGCGTCGTGCGCGATTCCATGGACGCGCTGCTCACCTGCGACTACCCGCTCGATCGGCTGCGCATCGTTCCCATCGATGACCGCTCGGAAGACGACACGCGCGCCATTCTCCTCGAGTATGCGGCGAACTACCCCGATCTGATCGTCCCCTTCCTGCGTGACGGCGGCACTCCCGGCAAGGCAGCGGCGCTCGAAGAGGCGATGGCGAAGCATCAGGGCGAGATCCACCTGGTCTTTGATGCCGACTATATCCCCGGGCAGCGGCTGCTCAAGCAGTTGGTCTCGCCGTTCTTCGATCCCGAAGTTGGTGCGGTGATGGGCCGGGTTGTCCCGCTGAATGTCGGACTGTCGCTGCTCACCCGCATGCTCGACCTCGAGCGGGCCGGTGGGTATCAGGTCGATCAGCAGGCGCGCATGAATCTGCGCCTCGTGCCGCAGTACGGCGGCACCGTCGGCGGTGTACGACGCGCCGCGCTGGAACACGTCGGCGGATGGCGGACCGACTCGCTCGCGGAGGACACGGACCTGACCGTGCGCCTCGTCATGAACGGCTGGGATGTCGTGTACCAGAACCGCTCAGAGTGCTACGAAGAAGTGCCGGAGACATGGGAGTCGCGGATCCGCCAGATCAAGCGGTGGGCGAAGGGACACAATCAGGCATTGCGCCGGTATGTCTTCCAGCTCATCCGCAATCGCCGGGCGTTGCCCACGGTGCAAATCGTCGACGGCGTGCTGATGCTGGGGGTGTTCATGGTGCCGATCGTGCTGATGATCGGGTGGATGTGCACGATCACCCTCTTCTATGTCGGCTATCCGCCGGCATGGGGACGCGTCACAGTCCTGGCGATTGCGTCGTTCAATACCGTCGGCAACTTCGCTGCCTTCTTTCAGGTCGCCGCCGCCAGTCGTCTTGACGGGTCGCGCGAGCGCATTCGGATGTTGCCGTTTCTCTTTCTCGGGTTCCTCGTGAGTACCTTCGCCGTGGGTCGCGCGGCACTCTCCCGTGCCTCCTGGCTGCGCGGGCAGCCCATGCAGTGGCAGAAAACCGAACGGCACCGCGCGGTGCGTAGCAACGGCGGCAATGGCACGGGATCCGCTCCGGGAGCGTCCGCATGACGCTGCCACCGGAAGTGGCCTTCGGCCTGTTACTGGTGGCGATGCTGGCCTGGATGGCGCTACCGCTCATCCCCGCCTTCGGCGAATTGCTGCGCCCACGCGACGCCGCCCCGCTGAATGCCGTCGGCAACGACGCGGGACAGCTCACCTTCTTCGCCGAATCCTTCGCCAAACGAGCCATGGAAGAAGGACTGCTGGGGACGATGGTCCCGCCCCGGCTCGCCGACGGATCCGTCGTGCGCACCCATTCGCAGGCAAGCCCGATTCGCGGCGACCGGAAGCCGATCCGCGACGTCGTGGTCCTCATGGACAGCTCCCCGCTCCCCGAGGGGGCCGAGCTGTCCAGCGAGTGCTTGGCGCGCCTCACGCTCAACGGCAGCGCGTCGGTTTCCTACCGGGCGCTGCTCGGGCAGCGCGACGTGACGCTTGGTCCACGGTCCACGGTGCTGCGATGGGTGCACGCGCGCGGCATCCTTGAGGTGGGGGAGGGATCGGCACTGATCGGGCGGGCCACCTCCGATCGCCAGATCACACTGTCCCCAGACGTCACGTTCCAACGGATGGAGGCAGGAATCATCCGCGTCGTCGGTGCCGGTGCGGCGGATGTGCCTCCTGCCACGACCGGCGTGTACGAGCGCTTCGAACCCGGCAATGCGGATTCGATGGGGCCGAACTACTGGCGGGTGTACGGAGACCTGACGATCCCCGCTGGCTGCGCCTTGGTCGGGTCGGCCATCGCGACGGGCGACGTGATCGTGGAATCCGGCGCGCGCGTGACGGGCTCGATCAAGGCGCATGGCGCACTGGAAGTCCAGGCGGGCGCCATCGTCACGGGATCGTGCTCCGCCCGCTCACGCGTGATGATCCGGAACGGCGCCCGCGTGGGCGGTCCGGTCATCTCAGAATTTGCCGTCGCCATCGAAGCCGCAGTCGTTGGGTCCGCGTCAGTACGCACCACGGTCAGCGCCCCGACGATCCGCCTGCTCCCCGGGGCCGTGGTCTACGGTGCGGTCATGGCCTCCGAAGACGGGCAGAGCACCCGGTAGCGCGTTCGGCGGACCGTGGGCAATGGACCGCGGGCGACAGACTGCGGGCAACGATGAAGGCCCCTGCGACACGCATGTCGCAGGGGCCTTGATCATACCTGGTGTTCCGGAACTACCAGCGGTAGTGCGCGAAGGCCTTGTTGGCTTCGGCCATGCGATGCGTGTCTTCTTTCTTCTTGATCGCATTGCCTTCACCGCGGCTCGCCGCGAGCACTTCGGCCGCCAGCTTCTCAGCCATCGACTTCTCG
>CANJOX010000196.1 GCA_947475795.1 Gemmatimonadota bacterium | reverse complement strand
GCGGTCCTGCGTTTTGTGCAGCCCGAGGATGCCGACCTGCGGATAGTTGATGATCGGCGTGGAGAGCAACGAGCCGAACACGCCGCCGTTGGTGATCGTGAACGAGCCGCCGGTGAGGTCGTCCATGGACAGCTTGCCGTCGCGGGCGCGCTTGGCCACGGCCGCGATGTCCTTGCCGATCTGCACGATGCTCTTCTGGTCGGCGTCCTTCACGTTCGGCACCACGAGACCGGCATCGCTGGCCACCGCGATGCCCATGTTCACGTAGTGCTTGTACACGATCGTGTCGCCGTCGATCTGCGCGTTCACGGCCGGATAGGCCTCCAGCGCGAGGCAGGCCGCCTTCACGAAGAACGGCATGTAGGACAGCTTGACGCCCTGCTCCTTCTCGACGCGATCCTTGAGACGCTCACGGAGGGCCGTGATGGCCGTCATGTCGATCTCGTTGAACGTCGTCAGGTGCGCCGTCTGCTGCTGCGAGAGCAACAGATTCTCGGCGATCCGCTTGCGGCGCGTCGTCATCTTTTCGCGCGTCTCGCGCGTGCCCGACGGTGCCACGGCGGCCGCGGGCGCCGACGGTGCTGCCGCGGGTGCCACCTTCGCGGGAGCCGGCGCGGCCGGTGCCGCCAGTGCGGCGACCACGTCCGGCTTCGAGACCACGCCGCCGCGTCCGGTGCCCGACACGTCGGCGGGGTTGATCCCGGCTTCGGTGGCCAGACGCGCGGCGGCCGGTGACACTTTCACCTCGCCGCCGGCTGGAGCCACCGCGGCCGGTGCCACCACCGCGGCCGGGGCCGCGGCCGGGGCCGCGGCCGGGGCGGCCGCCACGGCCGCGCCCGCGCCGGCGGTGATTTCGCCGAGCGCGTCGCCGACGTTCACCACGTCACCTTCGCCTTTGTGCCGCGTCGTCAGGACGCCGGCCTCGAGCGCCGGCACTTCGACGGTGATCTTGTCGGTTTCGAGCTCGACAAGGGTGTCGCCGGCGGCGATCGCATCGCCTTCCTTCTTGAGCCAGCGGGAGACGGTCGCCTCGACGATGGACTCGCCGAGCGGTGGAACCTTGATGGACGACATGAGGCGGAACGGTCGTAGTGGACGGTCGAGGGGAGCGTGAACGGAATATAGGCTTCGGACCGCCTGTGCAGGGGAGGGCGGGCGCCGCACTCCCGTTTCGGGCAGGGTCAGGGGAGATTCCGCAGGCGTCTTCTCCTCCAGCCCCCGTGCCATGACCATGCGTGCCCTGACGATCGATGCCCACGGTGGGCTGGAGCAACTGCGCGTCCGCGACGACCTGCCCATTCCGTCGATCGAGCGGGCCGACGAGGTGCGGGTGCGCATCAAGGCCGCGGCGCTCAACCGGCTCGATCTCTGGGTGCTCGGTGGGGTGCCCGGCGTGACGATCCAGCCGGGATGGGTGCTGGGCTCCGATGGTGCCGGCGTCGTCGAGTCCGTCGGGACGGCGGTGCAGGGGATCGCGCCCGGCGATCACGTCCTGCTCAATCCGGGGCTCGTGGACCGCGCGTGCCGTTGCGATTATTGCCGCGACGACGACCAGCCGCTGTGTCTGACCTACGGGATCATGGGGGAGCACCGGCACGGCACGATCGCCGACTACGTGGTGGTGCCGGCCGCCAACGTGCGCGTGATTCCGGCCACGATTCCGTTCGCCACGGCCGCGGCCTTCCCGCTGGCCACCCTCACGGCGTGGCGCATGATCGTGACCCGCGCGCGGGTGCAGCCCGGCGATCAGGTGCTGATTTGGGGGATCGGCGGCGGTGTGGCGCTGGCGGCGTTGCAGATCGCCAAGCGCATCGGCGCGACGGTGTGGGTGACCTCGGGCAGTCCCGAGAAGCTCGCGCGCGCCGAGGCCCTGGGCGCTGATCACCTGCTCGACCATCGGCAGCCGGAGCTCGGGCGTGCCATCCGGGCCCGGACCGGGAAGCGCGGGGTGGATGTGGTCATCGATTCCGTCGGCGAAGCGACCTGGTCGCAATCGCTCGTCGCCCTCGGCAAGCGCGGGCGACTGGTGACCTGCGGCGGCACCAGCGGCCCGTTCGTGCAGCTCGATGTACGCCGGATGTTCTGGAATCAGTGGACCTTGATGGGGTCGACGATGGGCAGCGATGCCGAGTTCGATGCCATGACGGTGGTGTTCCGCGAGGGAGGGCTGATGCCGCCGGTGGACTCCGTCTGGTCCATGGCGGAGTCTGCCAAGGCGTTCGAACGGCTCGCGTCGGGGGCGCAGTTCGGCAAGGTGGTCGTCGCGCTGTGACCGACACCGCGCGGTTCACGGCGGCCGAAGAGCAGGCCATCCGCGACAGCGTTCAGCGTGGGGGAACCCCGCCCTGCCCGCGGTGCGAGGTCCCGATGACGCGGCGGCCGATCGGCGGCGGCTCGTTCGGGCTCGGCTATCAGCGGCAGCGCGAGTGGCTGCTGTGTGCCCAGTGCCGGCGCAGTGTCATCTTCGACGTGAAGCGGGGCACGCGCCTGTAGCCCCTCCGTGGCGGCGGTGCGCCTCGCTAGTTTTGAGGCAGGTCCGCAGGTCTCCCTTCTCCGTCCGACATTGCGACAGCAACCATTCCCCGATCCGCTGCAACTCGCGTCCGCCGCGACGCAAACGGATTCGGGTCAGGCCGCCCTCACGTCCACCTTCACGGAGCGTCTCGAGCAGAGCTTCGCCCTGCTCGGCGAGTTCGTGCCGGCGCTGTTCGGCGCGCTGGTCATTCTGTTCGCCGGGTATCTCGTCGCGAAAGTGATCGAGAAAGGCACGGCGCGCCTGCTGCGCCGCATGCACTTCAATCAGCTCCTTGAGCGCGGCGGTGTGCTGCATGCCGTGGAGCGTTCCGGCTCGCACCTCAATCCCGCCAAGGTCATCGCCAACCTGCTGTTCTGGTGCGTGATGTTCGCGGTGCTGCTGGTGGCGGCCAACGCGATCGGGCTCGAGTCGCTGGCCAATGTGTTCTCCGAACTGGTGAGCTACATCCCGAGCGTCATCGCGGCGATCGTGATCATCATTCTCGGCATCGTGCTGGGTGGCTTCGTGGGTGGCCTGATCATGGCATCGGCCGGCGGCCTGCATGGTGGGCCGTGGCTGGCGCGTACCGGTCGTGGTGGGGTGATCGTGCTGGCGGTGTTCATGGCGCTGCAGGAGCTGGGGATCGCCACCGACATCGTCACGACGGCGTTCGCGATTCTGTTCGGGGCGGTGGCGCTGGCGTTGTCGTTGGCGTTCGGGCTCGGGAACCGCGACCTCGCCGGCGAAGTCACGCGCGAGTGGTATCAGCGTTACCAGGCCGAGCGCCGCGCGATCGATGCGGAGGCGGCGGCGGAGGAGGCCGAAGACGCGGCCGAGGAGTTGGCGGAGGATCGCGCGGAGGAACATGCGGACGCGGTCGCTGATCCGGCGTCCGGTCCGGTGTCTGACCCGGCCACGCCGGCGTGATCGGCTGTCGCCGTCGGTGGCCCGCCGCCGTGGCGCTGGCCGTTGCGGTGCTGGTGTCGCCGGCCGGTGGTGTGCTGCCCGGGCAAGCGGCGCCCAAGCCCTCGGCGCCCAAGGCCTCGGCGCCCACGGTCGCGCCGGTGTCCCGGGCGGGAGCGGATCGTGCGGCGGCCGCGACCGCGGCCGCGACCGCGACCGCCGCGTTCCTCGACGCAGAAGCCCGGGCCGCGGCGCGGACGGTGGATGGGCTGCGGGGCGAGTACCTCGCGCGCGCGTCGTGGGCCGAACTGGGGGACCGCTGCAACCCCGGCTCGCTGCGCGTCTTCGCCGCCGACACAACGCCGGCGCAGCGGCAGGCGCTGCAGGCGCTTGTGGAACGGATGGAGCAGGTGATTCTGGGGCATGGGGTCGGCGCCACGCTGGCCACCCCGGAGGCGCGCGCGCTGCTGCGTGTGATCGTGGGTTGGGAGGCCGGCATTGACCGGCCGCGGTGGGACGAGGACGGCGCCGGTGAGCACCGCGCACTGGCCACCGGTCTGACCGGCGAGGTGCCCGATCCGACGTCGGCGGGCTGTCTGCCATCGCCCGTGCAGCGCGATACCGTCACGTTCGTCGTCCCCGGCTTCAGCGACATGGAATTCCCCAACGCGGCGCGGCCGCGCGTGAAGGCGTATCTGGGCCGTGAGGCACCGCAGCGGGCGCGGGACGAGTTTTTTACGGCGGTGGGTAGCCGGACCCCGGAGGCCGAGCTGTCGTACATCCGGATCGCGCCGGTCGTGATCTGGCGGGGGTACGCGCTGGTGGGGGTCGACCGGCCACGCGAGCGGGGCGGCATCGAGATCGGGGTCGGCAGCAATGGCGGCGCGGTCTATCTGCTCCGTCGCGTCGGGCGGGAGTGGCGGCTGCTCTCGATCGTCCGGAGCCGGGGATCCTGACCCGGTTGCGGTCGCACTTTGGGGTCGAATAGTAAGTGTTTGTGGAATAAGGATTTACAGCGGGGTTGCAGCGTTGTGATTGCGCTTCCGGTCGTGTACATTTCCTCATGACGTGCCCCGGTTCCGCGCGTCGCTCCACGACTCTTCTGCCCGTCGTCACATGACTGCACCGAACGCCCGCGAACGGATTCTGCCGCGCCTCATCGATGAGGAAGTGAAAGAATCGTTCATCAATTATTCCATGAGCGTCATCGTGTCGCGCGCGCTGCCCGACGTGCGCGATGGGCTCAAGCCGGTGCATCGCCGTGTGCTGTACGCGATGAACGAGCTGGGGTTGTTGCCGGGGCGGCCGTTCAAGAAATCGGCCACGGTCGTGGGCGATGTGCTCGGCAAGTATCACCCGCACGGCGACAGCAGCGTGTACGACGCGCTCGTGCGCATGGTGCAGACGTTCTCGTTGCGCTATCCGCTGGTGGACGGCCAGGGCAACTTCGGCTCGATGGACGGCGACAATGCGGCCGCGTATCGCTACACCGAGGCGCGCCTGACGCGCATGTCGGTGGAGATGCTCACCGACATCGACAAGAATACCGTCGACTTCGCCCCCAACTTCGACGACCGGCTGCAGGAGCCGCGGGTGCTCCCCTCGGGCCTGCCGAATCTGCTCGTGAACGGGTCGTCGGGCATCGCCGTCGGCATGGCGACGAACATCCCGCCGCACAATCTGCGGGAAGTCGTCAGCGCCGTGATTGCGATGATCGACAACCCCGACATCGAGCCGGCGGCGTTGCGCGGGCTGGTGCGCGGCCCCGATTTCCCGACGGGCGGCTACATCTACGGCCGCGCCGGCATCGCCGACTATCAGGACACGGGGCGCGGACGCATTGTGATGCGCGCGAAGGCCGTGATCGAGGAGAAGGAGTCCAGCGGCCGGTCGCAGATCGTCGTCACGGAAGTGCCGTATCAGGTGAACAAGGCGAAGCTCGTGATCGACATCGCCGAACTGGTGCGCGACCAGAAGCTCACCGGGATCAGCGCGCTGCGCGACGAATCCGACCGCGACGGTATCCGCGTGGTCATCGAACTCAAGCGCGATGCCATCCCGCGGGTGGTGCTCAATCAGTTGTACAAGCACACGGCCATGCAGAGCACCTTCGGCGTGATCATGCTCGCGCTGGTGCCCGATGTGAACACCCGGCAGCTGGTGCCCAAGGTGCTCACGCTCCGGCAGTGCCTGGGACACTACATCGAGCACCGCCACGAAGTGATCGTGCGGCGCACGCAGTTCGATCTCGACAAGGCGCTCGAGCGCGAGCACATCCTCGAAGGGCTCAAGATCGCCGTCGACAACATCGACGAAGTGATCCGCATGATCCGCGCGGCCGACGACACGCCGACGGCGAGCCTGCAGCTGCAGGCGCGCTTCGGGCTGTCCGAGCGGCAGGCGGAAGCGATTCTCAACATGCGTCTGGCGAAGCTCACCGGCCTCGAGCGGGACAAGCTCGAGGAAGAGCTCACCGAAGTGCGCGCGTTCATCGTCGAGATGCGCGGCATCCTGGAGTCGCGCCCGCGCCGCATGGAGATCATGAAGGGCGAGTTGCTCAAGCTGATGGAGACCTACGGCGATGAGCGCCGCACGGAGATCGTGAGCGACGAAGGCGAGTTCTCGATCGAAGACCTGATCGCCGAGGAGGAGATGGTCGTAACCATCTCGCACAACGGCTACATCAAGCGCACGCCGCTGTCGCTGTACAACCGGCAGGGGCGCGGCGGCCGCGGCAAGTCCAGCGCGGACCTCAAGGAAAACGACTTCATCGAGCGCTTCTACGTGGC
>CANJOX010000195.1 GCA_947475795.1 Gemmatimonadota bacterium | reverse complement strand
GAGACCGGGAGGAACAGCAACCCGCGTGCAGCGTCGAGGCTCATGGGCGCCCACACGTTGGTGTGCCCCATGTATTTGTAGGAACCGTCTTCCCACGTATCCCACCCGAACTCACCGGAATCGGGGACGGTGTGGAAGCTCCACACCCGCTTGCCCGTGTGCACATCGATCGCCTGCACATCGCCGGGGGGATCGTTGCGATACCGGATGCGATCGCCCACGCCGTTACCGACGATGACCAGATCGCCGTAGATCACCGGCGGTGACGTGTTGGTGTACTGCAACCGGTTCACGCCACGGCGCAGTTCGCGGGTGAGATCGATCTCGCCGTTCTCCCCGAACGAGGGGATCGGCACGCCGGTGACCGCATCGAGCGCGATGAGCTTCCAGCGCGCGTTGATGAACACGCGGCGCGGCACGGGTTTCGCACCAGCGGATGCCTTCCCGGTGGGTGCGGACCACACGGCCACACCGCGATGCACAAAGCCGGTGCCGTTCGACGGCTGTCCCACGCGCCACGTGCCGGGATCGAACTTCCACAGTTCGCGCCCGGTCCGCGCGTCGAGCGCGGCCACGGCGGCGTACGGCGTGGGCACGTACATCGTGTCGCCGATGACCACCGGCGATGCCTGAAAAAGCCCGGGGCGTGCGGCCTTTTGCCCCGGCCCGTCGGGCACGCCGCGTTCGCCGGTGTTCCAGCGCCACGCGAGTTTCAGGCGCCCCACCGTGCTGCGGTCGATGTCCCCCACGGGCGAGTAGCGCATGGCCCCGGGGTCGCCGCTGGCCGTGGGCCACGCCACCGGTGGCGCCGTGACTGACTGGGCGGCCAACGGACGCACGAGCACACCGGCCGCGGCGGCCACGGTCACGGTCACGAACGAACGAAACCAGCGGGAAGGACGCATGCGCGGGTGTGGCAGGAGGGAGTCAAGGCACGGCGCGGGGGCCGACACACCGCGGGACGTGCGCGCGGGCCGACCCTGCGCAATCTTCCTGCATGCCCACCACTCCGCCACCACTGATCAACCTGCACGCCTTCGAGGCCGCCGCCGCCGAACGCCTCCCGCGCATGGTGTACGACTACTACGCCGGCGGGGCGAACGACGAAGTGTCGCTGCGCGGCACCCGGCAGGCGTGGGATAACCTCGCGATCCGCTACCGCGTGCTGCAGGACGTGGCCGACCGCTCACTCCGCACCACGGTGCTGGGGCACGAGCTCGAGTGGCCGGTGTTCGTGGCGCCGATGGCCTTTCAGCGGCTGGCCACCCCCGACGGCGAAGTGGCCACCGCCGGCGCCGCGGCGCAGTCCGGGGCCGGGATGATTTTGTCCACGCTCTCCACCTGCACCATCGAGGCGGTGCGCGCCGCCACCGACGGCCCGCTCTGGTTTCAGCTGTACATCTACCGCGACCGCGGGGTGACGGCCGACCTCGTGCGGCGCGCCGAACAGGCCGGATGCACCGCGCTGGTGCTCACGGTGGATACACCGCTGCTGGGGCGCCGCGAGCGCGATCTCTTGAACGGCTTTCATGTGCCCAGCGACATCCCCGTCCCCAATCTGGGCGTGGACATCCGCGACACGCTGGCGAGCCAACAGTCCACCGCGTCGGCGCTGGGCACCTTCATCGAGCGCTACTGGGATGCTTCGATCGCGTGGCGTGATCTGGCGTGGCTGCAGTCGATCACATCGCTCCCCATCTTGGTGAAGGGGGTGGTGCGCGGCGACGACGCACGCCGCGCGCTCGATCACGGGGCGGCCGGCGTGATCGTGTCCAATCACGGCGCCCGTCAGCTCGATACCGCGCTCTCCACGGCGCGCGCCCTCCCCGAGTGCGCCGATGCCATGGCGGGCGAGGGCGTGCTGATGGTGGACGGCGGCATCCGGCGCGGCACCGACGTGCTCAAAGCGCTGGCGCTGGGCGCGCAGGCGGTGCTGCTGGGGCGCCCGGTGCTGTGGGGGTTGGCGGTGAACGGGCGCGAGGGCGCGTTCGACGTGATGGCGCTGCTCAAGGCGGAGTGCGACCTCGCCTTCGCCCTGGCCGGGTGTCGCACGACGGCCGACGTGACCCGCGATCTGATCGCCGATCAGCGATAACGCGCCAGGCTAACGGACGGCGGCGCGCGTGGTCACCGGCAACGACGTCAGCCCGCGGAAATGCCAGCTGTCGCTGACCACCGGCGGGCCGGCCAGCCGGAGGTGCGGCAGGCGCTCGAAGAGCACCCGCAGTGCCGTCTGCAATTCCAGCCGCGCCAGCGGGGCCCCGACGCAGGCGTGCACGCCGGCCCCGAGGCTGACCGGGATGTTGGACGGGCGCGCGGGGTGATAGCGATCAGGGTCGGGATACCGGGCCGGATCGCGGTTGGCCGCGCCCAGTAGCAGCCCCACGGAATCACCGCGGCGCAGCGGGATGCCGCGGTACTCGAGATCCTCGAGGGCGTAGCGCGTGAACAGATGCAGCGGCGCGTCGAAGCGCAGCATTTCCTCCACGTGCGCCACGGGATCGGCGAGAAAGGCCGCCGCCGGATCGGCCTCGTGCGTAAGCAGCGCCGCCACGCCGTTGCCGATGGCGTGGACCGTGGCCTCATGCCCCGCGTTGAGCAGCAGGATCACCGTGGTCACCAGTTCGTCGTCGGACATCGGCTGGCCGTGGGGATCGCGCGCCGCCAGCAGGTCGGCGAGCGTGTCAGGTGGGTCCGTGGCGTCCGCGGCGTTCGTGCTATGGATCGGGCAGCCGCCGACCGCGGACGCCGTCGCCGGCAACGACGCCGCGGCACTCCGCCGTTCAGCCAGCACCCCCCGCACATACGCGCTGAACGCCACCGTGGCCGCCACGGCCCGATCCTCGATGGCGCGGTCCCGGCGCACCTGATAAATGGCCACCATGTCGTGCGACCACGCCAGCAGCTGCGGCACCATGGCCTCGGGCACGCCCAGAAAGCCCGCGATCACGGCCCCCGGCAGCGCCGCCGCGAAGTCCGCCAGCAGGTCCACCGACTCCTGCCCCACCAAGCCATCGATCAGCGTGTGCGCCCGCTGCGCAATCCGCGGCCGCAACCGCTCCACCCGCCGCGGAATAAAGGGCGGGTTGACCATCGCGCGGAGGCGCGTGTGCGTCGGGGGCTCCAGCTCCAGCAACGAGTGCTGCTCGAACGCCAGAAACGGGGCGAGATGCGCCGCCGGGTCGGCCCACCCCAGTTCGGCGCGCGTGGCCCGGTGCAGGATCTGCCGCCCGAAACGCCGGTCGCGCAGCAGCGCGTACACGTCGTCGTGCGCGGCGAAGCACCAGTAGCCCAGCTGCTCCCAGTAAAACTGCGGGCAGACGGCGCGGATCGCCGCGTACGCCGGATAGGGATCGCGGAAGAAGGCGGGATCGCGCGGGTCGAGATCGACGCGGCGGTCGGCGGGAGTGATGCGCATGGCGGGTGGTCAAAGATAGCGCGGCCGGCGCACGGCGGATGTTTCCCTATCGGCCGACCGCGCTGCACATTCCTCCCCACGCGCACAGGCGCGCGTCCCTCCGGCTTCCACCAGGTGTGTGTATGACCCGCTCCGCCGTTCCATACGCCCTCGCGGCGCTGCTGCTCGCCGGTGCCGCGTCGCCCGGCATCGCCCAGCGCGCGCCATCGAAGATCCCCTCGCCGGTCAGCGTGCTGGGCTGGGAGCCCGGCGCCGACCGCAAGCTGCCCTCGTGGAAGCAAGTGACCGACTACTTCGCGGCCGTCGACAAGGCGAGCCCGCGCGTGTCGGTCCGCACACTCGGCACAACCACGCTGGGGCGTCCGTTCATCGTGGCGTTCATCAGTGACTCGGCCACCCTCAGAAATCTGCCGCGGTATCAGAAGATCCAGCAGCAGCTGATGGACCCGCGGCAGCGCACCGCCGCCATGCGGGCGTCGCTGATCGCGCAGGGCAAGAACGTCATTCTGATCACGTCGAGCATCCACTCCACCGAAGTGGGCGGCTTCCTCACGCCGTTCGTGATCACCGACCGCCTCGCGCGCGCCGACACCCCCGAGGCGAAGTCGATTCTCGCGAACACGATCATCATGCTCGTGCCCAGCCAGAACCCCGACGGCGTGGACATCGTGGGCGACTGGTACCGCAGCACGCTGGATACCCCAGCTGAAGGCACCAACCCGCCGGCGCTGTATCACTTCTACACCGGCCACGACAACAACCGCGACTGGTACGCCTTCACGCAGAAGGAAACGCGCTACACGGTGGATTCCCTGTACACGCCGTGGACGCCCCAGATCGTGAACGACGTGCACCAGCAGGGCGCGAACGCGGGACGCATTTTCATTCCGCCGTACATGGACCCGCTGGAGCCGAACATCGATCCCGTGCTCACGGCGAGCACCAACGCGCTCGGCATGGCGATGGCGTGGCGCATGACCGCCGACGGCAAGACCGGCATCGCCACCAACGCGTCGTACGACCAGTGGTCGCCGGCCCGGCAGTATTCGCTCAACCACCGCGGCGCGCGCATTCTCACCGAAACCGCGAGCGCCCGCTTGGCGTCGTCGATCGAGATTCCGTTTGACAAGCTCGGCACCGGCCGCGGCTACGATGCCAAGATCGCGTCGTGGAACTTCCCGAGCGTGTGGCCGGGCGGCCGCTGGGGGATCGGCGACATCGTGTCGTATCAGGTGAGCGCCACGTGGGCGCTGCTGGTGCAGGCGGCGCGCGACCGCAGCGCGTGGCTGGAGAGCTACGCCACGCTGGGAGAGCGCGCCCTGGCGGCCGATCATCCGTGGACCACCACCGACGTGCCGGCGATGTACGTGATCAGCAAGCAGCAGCGCGATCCGGCGGCGTTGCAGCGCCTGCTGTGGACGCTGCAGCACGGCCAGATCGTGGTGCACGAAAGCAATCCGGCGGGGAGCTATCTGGTGCCCACCGCGCAGCCGTTCGGCTCGTACGCCAAGGCGCTGCTGGAGCGGCAGGCGTACCCGAATTTGTCGGAGTATCCCGGTGGCCCGCCGAAGCGCCCGTACGACGTGACGGCGCACACGCTGCCGCTGCTGTTCGGGGTGGACGTGCAGGCAGTGAAGACGTCGTCGATGCAGCTGGGGGCGATCGTGAAGCCGGTGGCCGAGCCGTCGTACAACGTGCCCGGGTTGAGCGGCACCAGTCGGAAGCGCATTGCGATCTATCAGAGCTACAGCGCGTCGATGGACGAAGGGTGGACGCGGTGGGTGTTTGACGCGAACCGCATTCCGTTCACCACCGTGCGCGATCGCGACCTCCGCGCCGGTGGATTGCGCGCGAAGTTCGACGCGATTCTTCTGCCGGATCAGGCACCGACGCAGCTGCGCCGCGGACTGGGGCAGCCGTATCCCGACTCCCTGCGCGGCGGCATCGGCGACGCCGGTGCGGCGGCGCTGAAAGCGTTCGTGAACGAGGGGGGCACGCTGCTCGCCTTCAACGAAGCCAGCGAGTACGCCATCGAAACGATGGAGCTGCCGGTCAAGAACGTGTTGGCCGGCGTGAAGAACACCGACTTCTACGCCCCCGGCTCGATGTTCGCCGTGGAGGTGAACCGCGCGCATCCGCTGGCGGCCACCTACACGGCGCCGGTGCCGGCGGTGTGGTTCGAAGACAGCCCCACGTTCGAGATCACCGATGCCGCCAAGGCGTCGGCGGTGCTGCAGTATCAGGGCACCGGCGATCCGCTGCTGTCGGGGTGGCTGCTGGGCGCCGCCCGCCTGAACGGCCGGGCGGCGATGGTGGACGCCACAGTGGGGAACGGCCACGTGGTGCTGTACGGCTTCCGCCCGCAGTACCGCGCGCAGAGTAATGCCACCTGGCCGCTGATCTGGAGCGCGATTCTCCGGTAGGCCGGTGACCGCTCATTCCCCGTCGTTCATTCCTCTCCGCTCTCTTCACTCATGACACTCTCCTTACGGCGCCGCGCCCTGTTGACGGTGGCGCTCGCCGGCGCGGCGGTGGCCACCGGCCGCTTGACTCCCGCCCCGCTCATCGCGCAGCGCGCGGTGGGCGCGACCGTCGGTGGCGCCGCACGGCAGGGCACCACCGCGCTGGTGGGTGGCACGCTCATCGACGGCAACGGTGGCGCGCCGATCACGAACAGTGTGATCCTCGTGCGCGGCACCACCATCGTGGCCGTGGGGCGTGTGGGGTCGCTGGCCGTCCCCGCCGGGGCCACGGTGATCTCCACCGAGGGGATGCACCTGCTCCCCGGGCTGTG
>CANJOX010000194.1 GCA_947475795.1 Gemmatimonadota bacterium | reverse complement strand
GCGTGCGTCTCGCGTATCTCATCAACGCGATCAGCGCCGACGACAAGGCCACGCTCGAGATCATCGACGCGGCCGGCCGCATCGTGCGTGAACTGCCGGTGCCGCGTCGTACCGGCATGTTCCGCCCGGTGTGGGACATGCGCGTGGGTGCGCCGCTCACGGCGGCCGTGGACAGCAACGTGGCTGCCGGGCGGACACCGGCTGGCGGCGCTGGCGGCGCTGGCGGCTTTGGTGGCGGCGGGTTCGGTGGCGGTTTCGGACGTGGCGCGACGCCGAGTTACACGGCCGCCCCGGGGAGCTACACCGTGCGGCTCACGATTATCCCCAAGGCTGGTGCCCGCACGGTGCTGTCGCAGCGGTTCGCGCTGCTGCGCGACACCGAGCAGGCGTTGTCCGACGGCGAGCTCAAGGCGCTCGACGCGTTCCGGTTCAAGGTGGTGCAGTTCCAGAAGGCCATCACGGCGCAGCAGACCCGCGGCGACAGCGTGGTGGCGCGGTTCGCAGCGGTGAAGAAGGCGGCCGAGGCCAATGCCGCGAAGATGACCCCCGAGCTCAAGCAGCAGCTCGCCGACATCGACAAGGAGCTGGCGAGCTACGTGAAGGAGGTTGGACAGGCTACCGCCACGCGGGCGCGTGGTGCCGGTGGGCCGCCGGCCGGTGGTGACGACGACGTCGGTGCGTCAGGGCAGTCCGACGGGTCGTTCACGGGCCGCGCGGCGCTGTTGAACAGCGCGCTGACCAGCAGCTTCCCGGTGTCGGCGGCGCAGCAGTCGTCGCTGCAGAGCCTCACGCGGGAACTGGCGCAGCACGGCGCCCGTGCCGCGTCGGTGCAATCCGCCCGCTTGCCCGCGTTGCTGAAGTCGCTGCAGGTGGCCGGGATTACGGTGCCCGACGCCCCGGTGCGCGGGCAGTAGATCGCCCGCGCCGTGCCGACGGCGCTATTTGAAGATGGGCAAAGGCGGGGCCGCTTTCGGCTCCGCCTTTTGCCAATCCCGCCCCAGCAGCGCCGCGATCGTCGCGGCCACCTGCGCTTGCTGGACCGGGGTTTGCGCGCGGACGCCACGCGCCGGCGTGTCCGGACCGATCACCGCCGTCCAGATGAATTCGGCGCCGGCGACGTCCTCCCCATGATCCGTCCAGTCGCGCCCCCATCCGCGGCCGTGGTCGGTGGAGACGATCATCGTGGTCTTGCCACGCGTACGCGGATCGGCCTGTGCGCGCGCCCAGAGCTGCGCGAGATGCGCATCCATCTGCTGGCCCGAGCGCAGATACAGGTCGTACCGGCCCATGTGTGCCCATTCGTCGGTTTCGCCATACCCCACGAAGAGCACGCGCGGATCGTGCGAGCGCAGATAGTCGAGCAGCGACTGCTGCATCAGGGCATCAGGCGCCACGTCGGGCCACAGCTGCGTCGTAGTGGCGTAGAGATCACGCAGCACGGCGGCCTGCGGTGACGTGGACGGGGCCACGCCGCGCGTCCACCCATCGTACACGGGTACGCCGCTCCGCTCGGCGTTGATGATGCGACTGAATGCGTTCCACGTGCCGAAGGCCGCCACACGCCCCGCGAATGCGGCGTCGCGCTGCAGCCACTCGAACACTGTGGTGTTCTCGTTAGCCGGGTGCTGGTTGCTATCGATGCGCGGATCGGCGAAGCCGGTGAAGGTCTCGCTGTAGCCCGGATACGAAAACTTCTTCGTGTTGGTGATGCGCGCCATGCTGCCGCTGAGACTGTCACCGAACAGCTGCCCCTGCGTGGCCATCGTGCCCCAGAGGAACGGGAACAGCGTTTCGCGGCGTGCCTGTGGGGTGTCGCGCCAGAAGTCACGCCGCACCGCGGCCGTGTCCGACACTTTGCCGGCCTTCCCCATCAGCGCCGCGTCGGCACCACGAAGCACCTCCTGCCAGCGCACGCCGTCGGAGATCGCCAGAATCACGTACTCGGTCTTGAGCGCGGCTGGCGGCCGCATCGTGCTCTGCGCTGCGAGCGGCGTGGCGCCCGTCCACACCAACGTCATCGTGAACGCGAGCACCGCCGCCGTGCGGCCGACGCATCGCCACCGCATCAGCGCGGCCGCCGCATGGTGGCAGCCTTGTCCACCAGACGACGCAGCTCCTTGATCGGCTCGGGGCTGTCATCCACCTGCAGGCGCAGGACGACGTCGTTGTGCAGCCACACCCCGCCGTCCTTCTTCACGATCAGCATCGCGGCCGACTGCATGCCACGCTTGTCGCCGCCGGCCATCTGGCCCGCTTCGAGCGCCGCCATGAGGCGCAACGACAGATGCCCCGTTGTGCTTTCGAAGGCCTGCACCATGGCGTTCACCACCTCGGCGCTGGCCAGAATATTTCCCTGCGCGGTGCAGAACTTCCCCTGCTTGTCACCCGCCCACTCGGTGGCCTTGGGCCCCGTATACGCGGCCACGTTCCCCTGCGCATCGATCACGGCGAATTGGCGGCCTTGCTTCGTCCAGTCCACGGGACGGGGATCGGGATCATTCTGCCACACGCGCGTGACCACGTCGGCCGGCTTGACGCCTTGCCGCAGCAACGCGATGGCCTGCGGTCCGTAGCTCACGTCCACGATGGCCTGCGTGGCCGCGGCGCCCACTCCCGCTTCGGCCCAGAGCACGCCGTTACCCACGGAGAACACACGGGACTGGACGGCGCCCCCCACTTCGCCGGTGGCCGGGTCGTAGCCGAGAATGGAGAACGTCGCCACCGGGGGCCACGGGAGGGGCGGGGTGGTGGTGAATCCGGCCCCCTGTGCGCCCGCGCGCGGCGCGGCGGACAGGAACAGGCCGCACAACAGGGCGAGGGCAGGGACGCCCGTGCGGGCGGAGGTACGCAGGCGTGGCATAGTCACGTTATCGGGGGATCAGGCTGTCGGCCGTTACCTGGTTGGTGTCCGGCGTCGGTGTCGCGTTCGTGTCGGCCGCTGAGGGCGTGGCGGCGGGCCGCCGTTTCGTGGTTGCGCGGCGTGCTGGTGGTGGTGGTGTCGTGGCGGGCGCCGCCGTCTCCGGCGGCGCGGCTGTCCCACCGATCACCCCGCGCACGAGGTCGCGGGCCGCACCGGCGTAGCTCGCGATCGCGTCGGCGACGACCCGCGCGGTGCCGGTGGGCTGCTGCGAGCCGTACCACCACGTGCCCCAGATCGCGATGGCGGCCAGCACCACGTACGGCATCACCGCGGGGCGCCGCCGCACACCGACTGGATCGGCGCGCCGTTTGGGCGGCGCGGCCGACGCCTGCAGTTTGCTGGTAGCCATCCCGGCGGCGGGTGTGCCCACACTCCGCATGTCGTTCGGCGTGAGCGACGCCACGCTGATCATCCGCTGGCCAAGGGCGTGCCGATAGATCTCCGCCGTCTGGGTCGGCGTCATCTCCATGACCGCCGAACCCAGTGTCATACCGAACTCGGACACGCTGGCGAACCGGTCCACCGGGTCGGGAGCCAGCGCCCGGTCAAAGACCTCCTGCAGGGAGCTGGGCCAGTCGAGATCACTGCGCACTTCGTCGAGGCGGCGCGGACGGCTGGTGAGCCGGGCGATCAGCGATTCCTTCGACGTCGAATTGGAGAACGCGTCGTGCCCCGTGAGCGCGATGAAGGCCACGAGCGCCAGCGAGTACTGGTCGGACCGGCCGTCGAGCACGTCGCCCGACAGCTGTTCGGGCGACATGAACTCCGGCGTGCCCACGGCGAATCCGGTGCGCGTGACCTGCTGCGTGCCGCGCTCCATCGTGCGCGCGATACCGAAATCCACCAGCTTCACGACGAAGGTGCCGTCGGTCCGCTTGGACAGCATCAGGTTGTCAGGCTTGAGATCGCGATGCAGGATGCCCAGTTCATGTGCCGCCTGCAGGGCGTGGGCCGCCTGTCCGACGATGTCGGCCGCCACCACGGGGTGCAGCGCCACCTCGCGCGCGAGCGTGGCCGAGAGCGCCTCGCCGTCCACGAACTCCATGGCGAGATACACGAGGCCGTCGTCCGTTTCGCCGAAGTCGAAGATGGACGCGACGTTCGGGTGCGAAATCTTGCTGGCGTTCTCCGCTTCGCGCGTGAACCGCTGCAGCGCCTCGGCATCACCCACGAGCGCCGGTCGCATGATCTTGATGGCGCTCTTGCGCTTCATGCGCACATGCTCGGCCAGATACACCTGGCCCATACCGCCTTCGCCCAGCTTCGAGACCACGCGATACCGGCCGCCGACGACGTGGCCGACGAGGTCGGCCTGCGTGGACGGCGACACCAGCGACGTACCGTCCTTGGCACAAAACGCGACGGACTGGTCGTATTCGACCCCGCACTGGGGGCACACCCTGCGCACGTCCACGGATTCCGATGCAAGAGATCGAACAATGATGAACAAGCAGGGGACGGCGACATCGCGGTCCACCGAGATGGTGTAAAGTACCATCCGCATCTGTCCGCCGCCTCCGGTCAGCGCACGCGAGCGAAGCTGTTACTTTGCGGTATGAGACGAGCCCTGCTTCTCCGCATGTTGCTCAGCTCGCTGGGGTGTGCGAGCTCAGCCGTTACCGCATCGGTCGGGTCTGCCCAGGCCGCTCCCCCGACCGCCGGTTGGGCCGGCGCGGGAGCCCAAGGCGACTACGTGGTGCGCGACTTCACGTTCCGTACGGGCGAGCGTCTGCCCGCACTGCGGCTCCACTACACCACGCTCGGCACGCCTCGCCGAGACGCCCAAGGGGTGGTGCGAAACGCCGTGATGATCCTGCACGGCACCGGGGGAACGGGGCGGTCGTTCATGTCGGCCGGGTACGCCGGCGAACTGTTCGGGCCGGGGAAGCTGCTGGACAGCGCGCAGTACTTCATCGTGCTGCCGGACGGCATCGGCCACGGTGGCTCCAGCAAGCCCAGCGACGGTCTGCATGCCCGGTTTCCGAAGTACACCTACGACGACATGGTCACCGCGCAGTACCGGCTGCTGACGGAGCACCTCAAGGTCAACCACCTGCGCCTGTTGATGGGCACGTCGTTGGGATGCATGCACGGATGGGTGTGGGGATACACCTACCCCGACTTCATGGACGGGCTCGCGCCCTTCGCCTGCGCGCCCGTCCCGATCGCCGGACGCAATCGCATGATCCGCACCATGGCCATGGATGCGATCCGCAACGATCCGGCGTGGAAGGGGGGTGAGTACACGAGCACGCCGACGGGATTGCGCAGCGCTCTGATGATGCTGTTCATCATGTCGAGTGCCCCCGTGATCCAGCAGCAGCAGGGGCCGACGCGCGACAAGGCCGACAGCGTCGTGCGCGCCTACCTCGACGCGCGCATGGCCACGACGGACGCCAACGATTTTCTGTATCAGTTCGACGCGTCCCGTGACTACGACCCATCGTCCTTTGTGACGCGCATCACCGCACCGGCGCTCTATATCAATTCTGCCGACGATACGGTGAACCCGCCGGAGCTCGGCATCGCGGAGCGGTATGCGGCAATGATGCCGCGCACGAAGTTCATTCTCCTTCCGCTGTCGCCGCAGACGCGCGGGCACAGCACCCATTCCGCGCCACTCGTGTGGGGCGGATACCTCAGCGCCTTCCTCGCGGCCTTGCCGCAGCGATGAACGCTCCCGACGCGACGGTGGTGCATCCGTCGATCACGCAACTGATGGTCCGCGCGCTGCGCCTGCGCTGCCCGCACTGCGGCGGCCGCGGGATCTTCTCGTCGTTCTTCGAACTCGCGGAGCGGTGCCCGAGCTGCGGCATCCGTCTCGAGCGCGGCGAGAAGGACTACTTCGTCGGCGCCTATCTGTTCAACCTGATCGCGGTCGAACTCATTCTGTTCTTCTGCGTGTGCGGCTTCGTGTATGTCACGTGGCCCGATCCGCCCTGGGACCTGATCACCTACGTGACGGCATTCCTGATGCTCTCGGGGTGTGTGCTCTGCTATCCCTTTGCCAAGACCACCTGGCTGGCGGTCGATCTCGCGATCCGGCCGCTGTCGCCTGAAGAGCTGGTGTGGCATCGCGAGGGCGGCGACATGGGTGACCGGGAACTGCCGCACGTCTGACGGGCGTCCGCTGCTGACTACTTCTCGGCGATGATCAGATAGCGGGAGGCGGCCCAGAACTTCACCGGGTCGGTGATGCGGATGCTCTCGCCCCGGAAGGCGCCGTCCTTTTCCTTCTTGGCCACTTCGATGAGCGCCAGATCGTGCCGCGACACGATGCGATACGGACGATCGCTGCGGGGCAGGGG
>CANJOX010000193.1 GCA_947475795.1 Gemmatimonadota bacterium | reverse complement strand
CGGGGCGATCCGCGCCTGCACCTGCCGCACGTGGGCGAGCACCTCGTCGAGGTCCACCCGCACATCGCCGGCGTGCACCCCCAACCGACCGGCCGTCCGGGCGGC
The DNA here is from genome assembly GCA_947475795.1 of Gemmatimonadota bacterium. The sequence goes on along the minus strand of CANJOX010000193.1, from coordinate 6,147 downwards.
GTGGGCCGCGCGTGACGCGGCGATCAGCGCCTTCGAGGGGACGCAGCCGTTCCACAGACATTCGCCGCCCAGACGGTCGCGCTCCACGAGCGCCACACGCGCGCCCAGCCCGGCGCCACCCGCGGCGGTGACCAGTCCGGCCGTCCCCCCACCCACCGCGATCAGATCGACGCTACGTTCAGGCATGAATGCGACAGGACCGGGAGAAGGAAAGTTGACCGCCGCCGTGCTGCGCCTCGCCCTCTTCCTCGTGGTGCTCGTGGCCACGTGGAGCGTGGCCCGCGCGCTCGGCTTTCAAGAGTATATCCGCCCGGAGCGCCTCGAAGCGATGGTGCACGACGCACGGGCGGTGCCGTGGGCGGCGCCGGCGTTCGTGCTGCTGTACGCGGTCGTGGCCACGGTGGGGCTCCCGGGGCTGCCGCTCACGCTGGCCGGCGGCGCCATCTTCGGACTGGCGGGCGGCATCGGACTCACGTGGATCGGGGCCACGATCGGCGCCACGGGCGCCTTCGTACTGGCCCGCACACTGGGCGGTGACGCACTGCGCGCGCTGCTCGGCGCACGGGCCGGCACGCTGGACCGCTTCACCGGCGACGGGGCCTTCGGCACGATCCTGCGCCTGCGGCTGCTCCCCGTGGTCCCCTTCAACGCCCTCAACTTCGGTGCGGGGCTGGCCGGCGTGCGGCTCGTGCCGTACGTGGCGGCCACGGCCATCGGCATCATACCGGGCACCAGCGTGTACACCTACTTCGCCGACGCGCTGTTGGCCGGCGCCGACGGCGCGCGCGAAACGGCCTACGCGCGGCTCGCGATCGCCTGTCTGCTGCTGCTCGCGCTGTCGTATGCCCCGGCGCTGGCCAAGCGCGCCGGCTGGATCACCACGCTGTTCATCTGCCTCGCCGCCGGCGCGATGCCGCACCGGACCGAGGCCCAAACGCCGCCGCCGACCGCCGTCGCCACCGTGGATCACAGCGGCTGGAACGCGCTGCTGGCCGCGTACGTGACCGACGGCCTGGTGGACTACGACGCGTTCCAGCGCGACCCGCGCTTCGCCGCCTATCTCGCGCTGCTCCAGCGCACGCGTGTGGCGCCGTTGGGGCGCGCCGAGCAGCTGGCGTACTGGATCAACGTGTACAACGCGTACACCATCGCGCTGCTCAACGACCGCGGCGAACGCCGCTCCATCCGCCGCATCAACAAAGTGCTGGGAGTGACGCTCAAGAGTCCGTGGGCCGAGCCCGTGGTCGCAGCCGACGGCCGTGTGCTCACGCTGGACGACGTGGAGCACCAGATCATCCGGCCGCAGTTCAAGGACCCGCGCATTCACGTGGCGCTGGTGTGTGCCGCCATGGGCTGTCCGCCATTGCGCAGCGAAGCGTTCGTGGCGGCCCGTCTCGACGCGCAGCTCGACGATCAGGCGCGCCGCTTTCTCGCGCAGCGCCACAAGAACCGCGTGGACGTGGCCACGGGCACCGTGTACGGCTCGCCGATCTTCACGTGGTACCGCGACGACTTCGGCGGCACGCTGGCGGGGGTGGGCGCGTTCTGGGCCGCCTACCTGCCGCCGGGCCCCGAACAGACGCTCGTGCGCAGCGGCCGGTTCCGGTGGGTGGACACCGAGTACGACTGGGCGATCAACCGACGGCGTCCCACGGCGCGGTAGCGCCGCCCCCCGCCCCCTACCGCCGCACCGCCGTATCGCCCAGCACGGCCCGGTTCGCGCGGTACGGCGCGAAGCCCGCCCCCCAGTCCACGCCGATCACGTCCATCCACACGCGGGGGCCGTCCACGTGGACCACGAGGTAGTGGTACGGGTTGTCACCCGCCTGCGTCCCCGGCTTCACGAGGTGCGTGAGACGCACCGAGTCGGCACCGCCGGCGCTGGCGTACGCGCGCAGATCGGGCTCACCCTGGTACGTGTACAACGGCGCACCGCCGCCGCCGCTCACGATCTGGTCGATGCGCCGCGTCTGCCCCGACGCGTCGCGATAGCGCTCCACCCAATGCTCGAAGAAGTGTTCGTGCCCGGTGAACAGCAGCTCCACGTGATGCTTGCGAAACAGCGGCATGTACCGCTCGCGCACGGCCACCGTGGGTCGTTCGATGGTGGTGCCACCGTGCGGCCCCGACGAGTACACCGGATGATGAAAGAACGCGACGACGTGCGGGAACCGCTTCCGGTCCAACCCCTCAAGCTGCCCACGCACCCACGCCAGCTGCGTGGGATCCTCGGCGATGTTTGAATCAAACGCGATCACGAACGTGTTGCCGTAGCCGAAGGCGTACGTGGGATAGCCGTCCAGTCGGCGCGTGGCGCCGTCGGCAGGAATCAGCTGGCGCATGGCGCTCAGATAGTGCTGCAGCGCCTCCACCCGGCCCGACGCGCCAAGGTCCGCCGACGAGGTCACATCGTGATTGCCCGGCGCGAGAAAATACGGCACGCCCCCCACCGTGGTGAGCCGGTTGATCAGCCCCACGAAGCTCACGTTCCACTGCTTGGGATCGCGACCGTTCACCACCGCGTCGCCACTCTGCAGCACGAAGCGAACCGGATCGGGGCCGTTCTCCATGCTCTTGATCGTGCGGAGCATCGACTCGACCACCAGCGAGTGCTCGTACTGTTCCGCCACGCCGTCGCGCCGCCCGCGCGTATCACCGTACGCGATGAACGAGAAGCGCGTCACCGACGCACTCGCCGCCTCCGCGGGGAGCGGGGTGCGCGGCGTGGCGATCGCCGTGACCGCGGCGGCCTCCTGCCCCTGCGCAACGGTGGGCGCGACCGTGGGCGCGAGCAGCAGGACACCGCCCAGCAGCGCGGCGCGACACGACGGGATGGCACGGAAGCGGCGGGGAGCGCGCATGCGAGAGTCGGAGAGCGTGAAGGTCAGGACCAACGATTCGGGGAAGATACTCAGCCGCCGGTGCGCGACGGCGTATACAGCGTGGGCCCCGGTGGCGCCGTGCGCCGGCTGCCGGCGCGCTTCCACGCGTCGTAGCGCATCCGTAACGTCTTCACCGGATTGGCGCTCTCGCCCTTGACGATGTCGTTGTCAGTGACGCTGAGAAACGCGAAGTACGCGCCGTCGCTGTGCGTGACGCCGGCCTGATCGTCTTTGTTGGCGATCGCGAGATACGACACATGGGCCGTACGGTTGTCGCACGGCACGAACTCCAGTGGATTGTTGGCGCAGTTGCACCGCTTGTCGCCGCCGTTCTCGTCGGCCGCTTCCATCGCCGCCATCACATGATCGGCCAGCGTGCCCGACGCGCGGCTGAACGCCAGCGCCGCCTTGTGCACGACGTCGTAGCCCAGCAGCGTGTTCCCCTGCACCTGATAGAAAAAGTCCCCCACCTGCCCGCCGAAAAACAGCGACGACGGCGAATTCCCGGTGCCGTTGAATCCGGCCATGTTGTTGGCCGCCGTGATGGTGCCGCCGTTGGGGAAGGCCAGAATGCCGAACTGACGGCGCTCGATGTTGGGGTCCCGCTTGAGCATCTCGAGAATCTGCTGCGGCGGTGTCCCCTTCTTGAGCTCGCGGTACACCAGCATCTGATTTTCGCGCGTGTTGTCGGCGCCGGCCTGACAGGCGGCCACGCCCACGCCGGGCACGATCACCGCCTGCAGATCCATCAGGTCGCGCGCCGCCACGGGGGTGCGCTGCGGGAACGCCGACTGCCGCACGCAGGTGGCCGACGCGATGATGACCTGTCCGGTCTTCGTGTCGATGGCGATCACCGACCAGGTGGCGAAGGCGGACCGCGGAGCGAGCACCAACAGACAGAGGGCCAGCAGGAGACGTGTCATGGACGGGGCGGTGTCAGGGGGAAGTGGACCGTGGTAATCTGCGGCCGCGGGACGCCCCCCCACAACGACCGGCGCCCCGCGCACGCGCTGACAGACCCCGGGCCGCACGCCCATGGTGGTTTGCCGCACCACAGGCGATAGTTTCCACGATCGTCACCGGGCCGCACGGCGCCGGTTCACCCACAGACAGGCGGAACGATGCACGGTGTCCTGATTGCTCTACACAATGTGCTGGCGTGGCTCGTGCTCGGCGTCGGCGCGCTGGTCATCGTGAAGGGCGCCACGCGACAGGCGGCGTGGAACGCGGGCGACACGTCGTGGGTGCGACGCCTCACGCTGCTGGTGCATCTGCAGCTCGTGGCCGGACTCGCCCTCTGGTTCGTGAGCCCCGCGGTGCAGGCCGCCCGCAGCGCCATGGGCGCGTCCATGAAGGACAGCGGGCTGCGACGCCTGCTGGTGGAGCACCCCACGCTCATGCTCGCGGCCGTCATCGCCGCCACCATCACGAGCGTCCGGGTGCGGAAGGCCGAGAGCGCGGCGGTGAAGAGCCGGCGTGCGCTGGTGGGCACGCTCATCACGCTCGCCCTCGTGGCCGCCGTGATTCCGTGGGCGCAGCTGGTGGCGCGCTGGACCGCCTGAGTGCCGTGAACGCGTAACGCCCCCCTACGGCGCCGGCGTCTCCGTCTCCGCCGTATCGGTGGGGTTCCACAGCTCCCCGTACAGCTGCGGGCCGCATGACTGACAGATGCTGTGGCTGAACATCACGTCGGCGCGGTCGCTGATGTACGACTCCACCGACTCCCAGTACCCCTGGTCGTCGCGCACCTTCTTGCACGACGCGCAGATCGGGATCAGCCCCTTCAGCGCACGCACTTCCGACAACGCCGTACGCATCTCTTCGGTGACGGCTTTCAGGTTGTCGTTCGTGATGTGCAGCACCGCTTCGCGCTCGCGTCCGCGGCGATTGAACCGCACCAGCACCACCGCCAGCGCCACCACCAGCACCAGAATGATGGCGCCCAGAATACCGGCCAGCCGCTGCCGTGCAATAATCAGCGACTGCGTGACCTGCGCGTCGCGCAGCCGCTCGTTCTCCGCCTGTTCGCGCTCCACCGCGGCGTTCGACTCGATGGCGGCGAGTCGCTGCGCCGTGGACTGGCTGAACACCGTGTCGCGCAGCGCCTGAAAGCGGCGCAGGTACTTGAGTGCCGCGCTGCTGTTGCCGCCGGCCTCCTCGAGGTCCGCCAACTCCTGTAGCGCCTGCAGCGTGAGTACGCGCTGCGACACCTGACTGGACAGCTGCACCGAGCGCGTCAGGACACCACGAGCCCGGTCGGCCTCGTTGAGGGCGCGGTACGCCTGCCCGAGGTCCAGCAGCACCCGGGCCTCGCCCCGCGGGGTGCGCGCGGCATCCCCCACCGCACGCGCCGAATCAAGCACCACGATGGCCTCCCGCGGACGCCCTTCGCGGAGGAACAACTGCGCGCGCGCGGCCGCATTGAGCGACCACCCGGAGGTCGAATCCGAGAGCGACCCGCGGCTGTACGCCACCTCGGACTCCTGCAGTAACCCGCGCGCGCGCGGGTAATCGCGGAGATCGGTGTACAGCGACGCCAGACAGTTCAACGCATAGCCTAGCGTGGCGGGCACGCCGGCCGTCCGGGCGGTGGCAACCGCCTCGAGCGCCATGGGGAGGGCACGGTCGTACTGCCCCCAGTCCTGATACGTCTTGCCGATGTTGGCCAATACCCGCGAGGTGGCGGCCGCGTCGCCGTCGAGGCGCCGCCGCGCCAACGACGCCATGAAGGCGTTCAGTGCCGGCTCATAATTGGCCAGCTGGTAATAGGTCGCCCCGAGGCTGTTGAGCACCTGCCCCAGCCCCACGCTGTCGCCCAGCACGGTGCGCAGCCGGCGCGCCTGCTCCAAATGCACGAGGGCGCTGTCGTAGTCATTCCGGACCCAGTGCACGATGCCCAAACTGTACGTCACGTCAGAGAGCAGCGCGGAGTCGCGTACCAGCGTGGCCAGCCGCATGGCCAGTCGGTACTCGACCACCGACGCCGCCGGGTCCGTGTACCGCAGCACCCCAGCCAGCCGCCGGTACGCCGCGGCCAGCACCGCGTCGGTGGCGGTGGCGCGTCCACTCCCACCCGCCCCGAGCGCGCGCAGCGAATCGATCGCGCGCCGCAGCCCCGCCACGGACGTATCACGGGGCGTAAACGCGGACACCCGCGGCGCGACCTTGGCCGCCTGCGCGGCGGCCGGTGCCGCCGCAGCGGCGCCTAGCGTGACCGCGGCCACGACGGCGAGCCACAAGGGCCCGCGCGGCACGGCCGGCCGCG
>CANJOX010000192.1 GCA_947475795.1 Gemmatimonadota bacterium | reverse complement strand
CGTCGAGCATCGTGTCGAGGCGTGCGAGCCGTTCGCGGGAGAACCCGTGACGTGTGGCCGGTGTCGTCGGCGTGGCGGCCGTGGGCGTCGCCTGTGCGGGCAGTGACGCGGGGCCCAGCACGGGCGCGAGCCACATTGCGGCCGCCAGCAGGACATGCGCGCGCGGCCGGCGCGGGCGGGGACGACACACGACGTCAATCATGCGAATACCAGTTGGAGGCGATGGGGACACGCGGCTTCCGAAACCTTGCGGACTGGGCGAAGCTATGGCATGCGATTGCCACGGGCTACCACAATTCTGCTGTCGGCGCTGTGGCTGGGCGCCTGCGCCACCGGTGAGGCCCCCACGGCCCCCACGGCGCCGCCATCGCCGCCGGTGACGCCGCCGGTGGCGGCGTTCAGTGTGCCCACGATTGCGCGCGAGTTTCGCGGCCTCTGGATCGCCACGGTGGCCAACATCGACTGGCCGTCGAGCAGCAGCCTGTCCGTGGCGCAGCAACAGCGTGAACTCGGTGTCATTCTGGACGCCGCCGAGCAGACGGGGGTGAATGCGGTGGTCCTGCAGGTGCGCGCCGCGGGTGATGCGCTGTTCCGTTCCACGCTCGAGCCGTGGGCGCGCGCGCTCACCGGCACGCAGGGGAGCGACCCCGGGTACGATCCGCTGGCGTACACGATCACCGAGGCGCGGCGGCGGGGGCTCGAGGTGCACGCGTGGTTCAATCCGTTCCGTGCGGGCAACCTCAGTGACACCGTGCGGCTGGCCGCCACGCACTTCGCCAAGCGCCGCCCCGATGTCACCCGCGCGTACTGCACGCAACTCTGGTTCGATCCCGGCGAGGCCGCGGTGCAGGATCAGGCGATTGCTGTGATCTCCGACGTGTTGCGCCGCTATGACGTGGATGCGGTGCACCTCGACGATTTCTTCTACCCGTATCCGGACACCCGCTGCGTGGGGCTCGATTTCCCCGACAGCGCGACGTACGCCGTGTATCAGCGCGGCGGTGGCGCGCTCGCCCGCGGCGACTGGCGCCGCGACAACGTGAACCGCTTCGTGGAGCGGCTGTATCGTGAGTCGCACGCGATCGCGCCCACGGTGCGCGTGGGGATCAGTCCGTTCGGGATCTGGCGCCCCGGAAGCCCCGCGGGGATCACGGGGCTCGATGCGTATGGGTCGATTTACGCCGACTCGCGCACGTGGTTGCAGCGCGGGTGGGTGGACTACTTCTCGCCGCAGCTGTACTGGTCGATCGCGTCCACCGGACAGAGTTTCGGGGCGCTGCTCACCTGGTGGGGGCAGCAGAACAGCGCGCGTCGCCACCTGTGGCCCGGGCTGGCGGCCTATCGGGTGAACGACGGCAGCAGCAGCGCCTACGCGGCCTCGGAGATTGCGTCGCAGGTGCAGCTGGCGCGGACGCAGGCCGCCGTGGCCGGCGGGGCCACGGGCACGGTGCTGTACAACACCACCGTGGTGCGCGACGATCGCGGCGGACTGCGCACGCTGCTGTCTGGCGGCGTGTATGCCGCGCGCGCCGTGCCGCCCGCGACGGTGTGGCTGGACGGCACTGCGCCCCCGGCGCCGTCGGTGGCGGTCACGTCGTTGGGGGGCGTCTGGCGCGCGTCGATCACGGCGGCGGGTGGCGAACCGCTGTCATGGTATCTGGTCCGCTGGCGGTCCAACGGGGTGTGGTCGCAGCGGCTGCAGCCGGCCACCACGCTCACGGCCGACGTGCCCACCGCCGGTACCGATGGCGTGGTGGTGAACGCCATCGACCGCGTGGGCAATGCGAGTGCCGACGTGGTCTGGCGTCCCTAGCGCTCGCCGCTACTCGGCTTTCCGCTACTCGGCTCGCCGCTACTCGTCCATGTGGGTGGCGTCGCGCGTCTCGGGCATGGTGGCATACACGACCAGCGACGCGAGAATGCAGCCGGTGACGTACCAGTAGAACCAGCGCTCGTGCCCCATGTTCTTGAACCAGAGCGCGAAGTATTCGGCCGTGCCGCCGAACACCGACACGGTGACGGCGTAGGGGAAGCCCACGCCGAGCGCGCGGATGCTGGTGGGGAAGAGCTCCGCCTTCACCACGGCGTTGATGGCGGTGTAGCCGCTCACGGCGATCAGGGCGACGATGAGCAGGCCGAGTGCCTGCGGTACGGTGCGGGCGCTTTCGAGCGTGGTCAGCAGCGGAATCGTGCCCAGCGTGCCGAGGACGCCGAAGGCGGTGAGCACCGGACGGCGTCCGATACGGTCGGAGAGCGCGCCCACGGCCGGCTGCAGCATCATGTACACCAGCAGGGAGATCGCGTTGATGTACGTCGCATCGCTCTTGCTGAAGCCCGCGGTGTTCACGAGAAACTTCTGCGCGTACGTGGTGAAGGTGTAGAACGCCACCGTGCCGCCGGCGGTGAGTCCCACCACCGTCAACACGGCACGCGGATGCGCCATCAGGCCGCGCATGGTCGCGGCGGCACTCTGCGGCGGCGCGGACGCGCGGTGCTTTTCGAAGGCGGTGGTTTCCTCGAGGCCACGCCGCATCGCCACCGCCACCACCGCACACGCGGCGCCGACGATGAACGGAATGCGCCAGCCCCACGACTCCAGTTCGGCGGGGGTGAGCAGGCGCTGCAGCAGCAACAGCACGGCAAGCGCCAGCAGCTGCCCCATGATCAGGGTGACGTACTGGAAGCTGGACCAGAAGCCGCGGTGCGTCTTGCCGGCCATTTCGCTGAGGTAGGTGGCGCTGGCCCCGTACTCTCCGCCCACGCTGAGCCCCTGCAGCAGTCGCGCGAGCACGAGCATGGCCGGCGCGATCACGCCGATCTGTGCGTAGCTGGGGGTGATCGCGATGAGGAGCGAGCCGCCGCACATGAGCAGCACCGACAGCGTGAGCGCGGCGCGTCGGCCGTGCTTGTCGGCGTAGCGTCCCATGAGCCAGCCGCCGGCGGGGCGCATGAGGAAGCCCACGGCGAAGACGGCGGCCGCATTCAGCAGCTGCACCGTTTGGTTGGCGGGCGGGAAGAAGCTCTTCGCGAAGTACAGCGAGAACGCCGAGTAGACGTACCAGTCGTACCACTCGACCAGATTGCCGACGGACCCGCCGACGATGGAGCGCAGCCGGCTGCTGGCGGTCTTGGGGGCGATCGGAGCGGAAGCGGTCACGGGGTCACCTGCGCATCGATGGTGCGCTCAAGGAGGTCGAGCAGATCGGACTCGGTCCGTACGGCGGGGATGTCGTGCATGTCGATGGTGTATCCGTACCGGGCCGCGATCGCTTCGTACCGCGGAATGCGGTGGGCCAGCAGTTGCTCGAAGCCCCACACGGCGAATTCGTCCGGGTCCACTTGATCGTCGTCGGACAGGCCGTGCTTGGCCTTGAAGCCGCGCCACGTGGCGTCGAGAAACGCCGGGGTGTAATACATCGGCTTGGGGTGCGCGCGGAACCGCTCCACGAGCATGCGGGTGTGCTCCGGCGTGCCGCGGATGTACACGAGCATGGTGTGCGCCGCCAGGCAGGCCAGCACCTCGTCGGCGTCGTCGTCGGCATCGACCACTTCACAGAGGCTGCCCCCCGAATCACACACGAAGTGCGAATACCCGTAGATGTCCTTCGCGCGCTCGATGAATTCGGGGACGTCGAGCAGCGCGCGGACCTCGGCCTGCCGGTGCTGCGCCTGCCGCCGCCGGTACTCGGCGAAGCTCAGTCCACCCAGCTCGGGGTTGCCGGGCTTCCCCAGGTACGTGGAGAGCGGGCTGAGGTTTTCGAACGAAATGTTGGAGCGGATGTAGATCGAGTCGGAGCGCAGCAGCTGGCGGAGGAACGGATTCCGCATCGCTTCGCGCTTGAAGTTGTCAACGATGTGCTCGTCCATGTAGCGCGTGCCGATGCGGTAATCCACGGAGTACTGGAACCAGTCGTGCTTCTGCAGCAAGCCGGCCAGCGTGGTCTTGCCCACGCCGGACATGCCGAAGAAGGTGACCGCATGGGCCGGCTGGTCGCGGAGGGCTCGTCCCGAGGAGAATCGCATCGTGCTAACTTCCGCCGTGGGTCGACAGACCTCAACCCCCACGGCCGCACTTCCGGCCCGGACTCCCCCGATTCGCCCCGATCATGTCGTTTGCCACCCACGGCCTGCAGGTGTTCGACATCCCGATCACGGTCCTGCCGACCGACATCGACGACAATGAGCACGTGAACAACGTGGTGTACCTCCGCTGGATCTTCGACGTGGCGCTGGCTCATTGGAATGCCAGCGCTCCCGACGCCATGAAGGAGACCTACGCCTGGGTGGCCACGCGCCACGAGATCGACTACCGGCGGGAGGCCGTGCTGGGTGACGCCATCGTGGCGCGCACGTGGATCGGGGCGGTGGACTCGCGACGGTTCGAACGGCTCACCGAAATCGTGCGCACGACCGATGACCACGTGCTCGCGCGTGGGCGGTCACTCTGGACGCTGATTGCACGCGACACGGGGCGCATTACGCGCATCCCGCCGGAGATGACGGCCCTCTTTGCGGCCTACATGCACCCGGCGTGAGTTGACGGCAGGATCCCTCGCGCCCCCTTACTGCCGGGCGTAGGCGCGCGATCCCAGATACAGGTACGACGCCCGCCCACCATCGTAGCGCACGAACAGGCGGCGTGGCGCACCGTTGGGCGGCGTGGCCACGAGCTCTGACGGACCGGCCACCGCGAGCGGCATCAGGACGCCGTCCCACCGCAGCGACAGGGCGCCGTTTTCGTCGACAATCTCGCACCGCACGCCGCCCTGCGCGTAGCGTCCCACCAGTGCGGCGCGCTCGGCGGCCGTGGCGGTGCGTCCGGTCGCCGGCGCGGGCGCGCCGGGACGGTACCCGACCGCCAAGGCGAGGGCTTCCCGCTCGATCGCCTGAATGCCGCTCCCGGGGCCATTCACGAGCACGATCACGGCGGCGCGTCGGTCGGGGAGCATGGTCACGGTGGCATTGTAGCCGTTGATCGATCCGCCGTGTGTCCACACCCGCTCGCCGGCGGCGCGGCCGACGATGAGGCCGTAGCCGTACATGGCCGAGTCGAGCCCCGACCCGCCCGGGTGCGCGACGTACCCGGTGGTAAGGCGCCGGATCGCCGCCGCGGACACGACCGGCGTGCCCTCGACGGTGCCGCCGTTCATCAGGGCGATGCTGAAGCGCGCCAGCTCCGGCGCGGTGGCAAAGAGAAACCCGGCCGCCCACTGCGCCGTGTTCTCCGTCATCGGTCGGACCATCGTCACGCCAGCGGTCCCGGCCTCATGCCCCATGGCGATGGGATACGTGAGCGCCTCCAGCGGCTTGAAGGTGCTGAGACGCATGCCCGCGGGACGCAAAATCATCGACTCCACGAGCGTGGCAAAGCGCTTCTTGCCGGCGACTTCGCCCACGTACCCGGCCATCGAGATGCCGGGATTGGAGTACGAGAAGGTCCGGCCGGCCTCGGTGTAGAACATGGTATCGGTGACCTCGCGCATCACCTCGCCGAGTGCCCCCTCACCCATGCGGCCATACGCGATCGCGTTGTCCAACCATCCGGCGCTGTGGGTCATGAGCTGGTGCGTGGTGACCGTCCCCACGCGTTTGCCGGCGAGCGACGGGATCAGCGCGCCGATCGGCTGCATCAGGTCGATGCGCCGCTGTTCGGCGAGTTCCGCCAGCATGAGGCCCGTAAACATCTTCGTGACCGATCCGACGCGCAGCAGCATGTCGGCGGACATGGGCTGCTGTGTCTCGAGATTGGCGACGCCGTACCCCTGCGCATACACGAGCCGGCCGTCGGCGACGACGGCCACGGTGGCGCCGGGGGCCTTGGAGCTGGTGAGCGCGGCCCGCGCGACGCTGTCGAGACGGGCCGCCCAGGCGGGGGGCGCCGATTGCGCGTGGCCGGGGCGGACGGTGGTCGCCACCAGAGCGGCAGCGACCAGCAGGCGGGAGCAGGAAGTGAGCATTCGTGGAAGCTGCCGGTCGGACGGCGACTGGCAAGTAGCCGCGGCTTCGGTGTGGCCGCATCGGGCGCGAGCGGGCGGATCCCTTTCGCCGCTTGCTGCGCGGGGATGGCCGCGCGCCTGTCGCTTCGCTCCGGCGCCGGCCCCTCCCACGCAGAGGCGGCTGCAGGGACCCCCGTCGCGCCCTGGCGGTGGCGGCCGCGGGGGAACGGATGCACAGGGCGCAGCGCATCCGGCGTTCGTGCCGCGGCCGGGTGTGCGCGACACGCTCCGAGCGGACGCCGGCCTTTGTGTGGGCGACGCGCGCTTAGCGGATG
>CANJOX010000191.1 GCA_947475795.1 Gemmatimonadota bacterium | reverse complement strand
GCGATCGACGCCGAAGATGCCGTGGGTGAGCAGGCGGCGGCGGATGTGGTGTGTGGCGACCGTGGGATCGACGCGTTGGTGCAGGGCGGCGAGGCGTTCCAGTGTGTGCACGAGGAAGGCGCCGGACCCGCAGGCCGGATCGAGGATGCGCAGGTGATTGAGGGCATGCAGCGTGGCGGCGGGGAGGGCGAGTGGCGCGTTGTCGTGTGGTGCGACGCGGGTGTCGTCGAGGGCATCGGCGGGGAGACCGGGGAGGGCGGTGTGCAGGGCATCGCGCACCACGTGATCGACCAGTGCGGGCGGCGTGTAGAACGCGCCCGAGCTGCGGCGTTCGTCGGTGGCCATGAGTGATTCGAAGGCGCGGCCGAGCATTTCCGGATCGACCGCGGCTTCCGACCAGGCGGCCGAATCCTCGTGCGCGGTGAAGCGATGGCGATCGAGCACGGAGCCGATAAGGTGCGTGACGGCGTCATCGGAGAAGCGGAGCGTGCGGTGCCGGCGTTCGAGGGGAGTGGGCGAGAAGAGACCGCCGTTGAGAAACGGCACCGCTCCGAAGGCGCGGGCGGCGGGTGCGCGGTCGCGGCGCGGCGTGTTGAGCGTGCCGAAGAAGAGCGGGCGCAGCAGGCGCTGGTGGAGGTGCCCACCGCGTTCGAGCTGGGCGGTGGTGTGGTGCATGAGAAAGTCGAGGCGATGGTCGAGCCAGCCCTTCGCTTCGAGGAACGCCAGGAAGAGGCAGCGCGAGGTGCAGAGCAGCGCCAGTTCGCGGCGTTCCGCCGGTGAGGCGGTGCCCGTGGCGTCGGTCGCGAGCGTGCTGACGGCGCGTTCGAGCACGCCGTAGAACCGGTTGGACAGCGCGTCCCGTCGCAGGATGTCGGTGAAGCGGGCGTGGCGCAGCAGGGCCGACGGCTCCGTCACCGCCGCGAGCGTGCGGAGCGTGTCGGCGTCGGAGTCGACCACGCGCGCGCGGTCGATGCGGAGGGCGGCGATGCGCGGTCCGTTGGCGTGGGGCTGGACCGTGGCGATGCAGAGCGTGCGCTGGCGGGCATCGAGCGTGACCAGGCACCAGTGGCGCGCGGGGGCTTGTTGCAGGAGCGTGAGGGCGAGCCGTCGGGTGAGTTCGCGCGGGTCGGCGGCGGCGGCGAGGTCGGTGGGTGGGGCGAGTTCGGCGCAGAGCAGGCGCAGGGTGTCCGGGCCGTGCCGCAGGTCGGCGCTGGTCACGAGTGCGTCCAGTCGAAGCGGACTGCGGTCGTGGGTCGCGATCCGGATGGCGGGTGCGGTGAAACCCATGGCGTGGGCGATGGGGCGCAGCGCGGACCGGGAGTCGGCCTGCGCGAGCAGTTGGGCGGCGGCGCGGAGTGTGAGCACGGGGCCATCGTAGGGGTGACCCGATGGCCGTGTGTCACCCGAAGTACGCCGGTGGTGCTTTCGGAGCGCGGGGCGGGTGCGTACGCTGCGGGATGGCAACAGCGGCGTGGGTCGAGGTGGCGCGCGTGTTCGGTCGACTGGGGCTGACGGCCTTTGGTGGGCCGGCGGCGCACATCGCGGCCATGGAGGACGAATGCGTGCGGCGGCGGCGGTGGGTGACGGCCGACGCGTTCGCCGACCTCGTGGGTGCGGCCAACCTGATCCCCGGCCCCAACTCCACCGAGCTCGCGATTCATCTGGGCTACCGTCGGGCCGGGTGGTCCGGGCTGTTCGCGGCCGGGGTGAGCTTCGTCCTGCCGGCGGTCCTGCTGGTGTGGGGGCTCGCGGCCGCGTACACCATGGCGCACGAGAGCGCGGTGTGGCGCGTGCGCGCCGCGGCCATGCTGGCGGGGATGCAGCCGGTGGTGTTAGCCGTGGTGGTGCAGGCGCTCTGGCGTCTGCGCGCGAGCCTCGTGCGCACGCGCTGGGCGGCCGCGCTGGCGATGGCGAGCCTGGCGGCCGTGCTGGTCGGCGTGTCGGAGCTCGCGGTGCTTGCGCTGTCCCTAGTGGTGTCGGTGGTGCGCGCGGGCGCGTGGACGGAGGCTGCTGATGACGACGCCCATCCCTCAGCGCGCCCGGTGGCCGGCCTCCTCCTCGGCGCCGCCGCCGCCCCGCTGCCGGTCGCGGCGACGACGACGGCGGCCGCCGCCGCCATGGCGCCCGCCATGGCACCGTGGTCGATCCTGCTCGCCTTCGCCAAAATCGGCAGCGTGCTCTTCGGTAGCGGCTACGTGCTGCTGTCGTTTCTGCGCGGCGAGTTCGTGGTGCGGCAGGGCGTGCTCACCGATGCGCAGCTGCTCGACGCCATCGCCGTGGGACAGATCACTCCGGGGCCGGTGTTCTCGGCGGCCACGTTTGTCGGCTATCTCGTGGGCGGACCGGCGGGCGCGCTGGCGGCGACGGTCGGGATCTTCCTGCCGGCGTTCGTGGCGGTCGCGCTCACGGCACCCTTCGTGGCACGCCTGCGGAGCTCGCATCGCTGGTCGTCCGCCCTCGATGGTGTGAACGCGGTTTCGCTGGCGCTGATGACGTCGGTCGTGCTGCTGATGGCGCGTACGATTACCCCCGACCCCGTGGCGCTGGCTATCTTGGCCCTGTCGGCCGTGGTGCTCCTGTGCACGCAGCTCGGCAGCGGGTGGGTGCTGCTGGCCGGTGCCGTGGCCGGAGTCCTCCGCACGATGCTCTGAATCCGACCGTTCTTTTTCCCTCACCGCCCGACTTCCCATGCCCGTCTGCTGGCTCAACGGATCTTTCGTCGCCGAACAGGACGCCCACGTGTCCATCTTCGATCGCGGCCTCCTGTTCGGCGACGGTGTGTACGAAGTCGCGGCGGTGGTGAACGGCCGGTTGCTGGACGCCGACCGTCACTTGGTACGACTGTCGCGGTCGCTGGCCGCGATCGGTATCCCGGACACGCAGCCGGCTGCCGTGTGGCTGGACGTGATGCAGCAGCTGGCCACGCAGAACGGTGTGCACGAGGGGCTCGTGTACCTGCAGGTCACCCGCGGCGTCGCGGAGCGGGATTTCCCGTTCCCCGCGCAGGTGGTCCCCACGATGTTCGCGTACGCCCGCCCGAAGCTGCTGCTCGCCGACCCGAATGCTGCCGGTGTCCGTCTGCTCACGGTGCCGGATCTGCGCTGGCAGCGGTGCGACATCAAGAGCACCAGCATGCTCGCGCAGGTGCTGGCCAAGCAGGCCGCGCGCGCGGCGGGCGCCTTCGAGGCGATGATGCACGAGGACGGACTCGTGACCGAAGGCGGTTCGAGTAACGTCTGGATTGTGCGCGACGGGACGCTGTGCACGCGCCCGACGTCGAGCGACATCCTGGCCGGTATTACGCGTGACGTGGTGCTGGAGATCGCGCACGAGGCCGGCGTGCCGGTGCGCGAGCGGGCGTTCACGGTGACGCAGGCGCTGGCCGCGGACGAATGCCTGATGAGCAGCGCGACGAGTTTCGTGCTGCCGGTGACGCGCATCGACGATCACACCATCGCCGACGGCGCCCCGGGACCGGTGACGATGCGGCTGCGGGCCGCCTATCTCGCGCGCGCCACGCGGCTCACGCGGTAACGCCGCGCCGGCGATGCCACCGCGGCTACTGTGACACGTAGCCGCGGTCTTTCCACTGCACGCGGTTGCCGTGCGCGATCGCCTGCACACAAATCAGCAGGACGATCGCGCCGCCCAGCGGGGCGAGCAGCGCGCGATATGCCGGGTCCCGGTTGAGCCGGTTGGCCGCGGCGAACGACGCGAGGACGGCGAGGCTCGTGACGGCGCTCCAGAGCAGCCACCCCGACGGGCCGCCACCGGTGGCGGCGCTCCACGCACTGATCGCCAGCGCCACGAACGGCGCGAGCACGCCCACCGGAAAGGCGAGCAGGAACAGCGGGTACAGGCGCTGCCCCAGGGCGCCCCACCACATCGCGTGGCGTCCACCGGCGTACATGTTCTTGCCCCACCCCTTCCTGAGGCTGGACAGCCCGTCGTACATGCGCGTGCTGAGCTGTCCGATCCCGAGGGCCAGCGACACGCGCCCGCCCGACCGGTTGACGGCCTGCGCCATCATGACGTCCTCGACGACGTAGCCGCGGATGGGCTCGTGGCCGCCCAGGGCGTCGTAGACCGTACGCGAGAGCATGAAGCACTGGCCGTTGGCGACGACGTCGCGCGGGTTCGTGGCACGTTCCATGGCGTCGGCCCCGCCGTAGCGCGTGAGAATCAGCGTGAACACCGACGGCTGCACCGCACGCTCCCAGATGGTCCCCATGGCCTGATGGCCCGCCACCGACAGTAATTCGGCGCCGCGCTGCTCGCGCATGCGCACCATGCGCGTCACGAGATCGGGCGCGTGCCGCGTGTCCGCGTCGGTGAACAACAGCAACGATCCGGTGGCATGCGCCGCACCGGACTGGCAGGCCCACTGCTTACCAAACCACCCCGGTGGCAGATCCGGGGCGTCGATCACCCGCACGCGGGCGTCGCCCTGGGCGGCGTCACGGGCCAACGCACCGGTGCCGTCGGTGGAGTGGTCGTCCACCACGATGAGCTCGAGATCCGGCCACGTGCTGGCCCGGATGCTGCGCACGCACGCCGCGATGTGCACGGCCTCGTTGCGGGCCGGCAACACGATACTCACGCGAGGCTGGCTGCCCGACGCCAGCGCGGCCTCGTCGAGGTCGTCGAGGCTGGGCGTGGTGCGCAGGCGACGCGCCAGCACCAGCGGCGCCGCCACCCATGGTGCGGTCGCGATCGCCGCGATGAGGGGAATCGATGGGGAGAACATGATGTGCTGCAAGGTGGCCGGTGCACGGCGCTGATGACACTGCCACGGCCGACGTACCGGCCAGCCGGCGCATTCCGTTGCTCGCCCGTGGCAGGGCCGATACGTTGCGGGATGGCTGCAGCCGCGGGCACTCCTGATTTGCCGGAACGCGATACCGGGCGTGATGTCCGGCACGGGTCCGATCGCGCGGCCGGTCCCGCGTCGTTGCGCACGGCGTTGCGACTGCCGCCCCCGCTGCCGCCGGGGTCGCGGGTGGCCATGATCTCGCCGTCGGGACCGCTGCACGGGCCGCACGAGCTCGAGCGCGCGGTGGCGACCGCCGAGTCGCTGGGCTGGGAGGTGCAGGTCGGGCGACACGCGATGCAACGCACGGGGTACTTTGCCGGCGATGACGTGCAGCGCGGCGACGACCTCCTCGCCGCGATTGCCGACGATGCCATCGACGGCATCTGGTGTCTGCGCGGCGGCTACGGCGCGGCGCGACTGCTGCCGCGTCTGCGCGCGCCGTTCCTGCAGCAGCACCCCAAAGTCTTGCTCGGCTATTCGGACATCACGGCGCTGCACGCCGCCTGGCAGCATGCCGGGCTGGTGAGCTATCACGGCCCGACGGCACGGTCGCCGCTGTCGGACTTCTCGCGCGACTCGCTCGTGCGTGCGGTGCAGCAGCAGGCGGACAGCGGCGGCATCGCCCCGGATGCACAGGTGATCCGTGGTGGTCAGGCCCACGGCCGGTTGGCCGGCGGGAATCTGGCTCTGGTGGCCTCGCTGTGCGGCACGCCGTGGGCCGTTGATTTCAACGGCGCGATCCTCGTGCTCGAAGACATCAACGAGGCCACCTACCGGATCGACCGCATGCTCACCCAGCTGCGCCTTGCCGGGTCGTTCCACGGGTGCGTGGGTATCGCGTTCGGCGCCTGCACCGATTGCACGGATACCACCGACGATGGCACGCGCAGTATTACCGCGATCGTGACCGAACTGGCGGACGCGTTGCAGGTGCCCACGCTGCTCGGGATTCCGGTGGGTCATATTTCCGACCAGTGGACGCTCCCCTTCGGCGCCATGGCGACGCTGGATGCCGACACGCGCACGTTGCGCGTCGACACGACGCTCCACACGACATCGCCCTCTCTCACTTCACCCGGGACGTGACATGAAGACTGCACAGCAACTCATCGCCGAGGCCAAGGCAGGGATCACCGAGGTGACGGCGCGCGAAGTTCAGGACCGGCTCGCCCACGGCGCACCGCTGGTGCTCATCGATGTCCGCGAGCAGAACGAATGGAGCCTTGGCCACGCCGCGCCGGCGCAGTACATCGGCCGTGGTGTTCTCGAAAGCCAGATCGAATCGATCGTCCCCCGCGACGCGCAGGTGGTGCTCATGTGCGCGAGCGGTAATCGCTCGGCGCTGGCGGCGCGCACGCTGCTGGAGATGGGCTACACCAACGTCGCGTCGATGGCGGGCGGCTTCCGCGACTGGGTGGCGTCGGGAGGCGCGGTCGCGGACTGACGGCCGCCATGCGCGAGCAGCTCCTGCAACGGGCCCTGCAACAGGCCGATG
>CANJOX010000190.1 GCA_947475795.1 Gemmatimonadota bacterium | reverse complement strand
GTCACGATGTCCGTCGACGCCTACGGTCCGATCTCGGACAACGCCGGTGGTATCGCCGAGATGAGCCATCTCGGACCGGAAGTCCGCAAGATCACCGACGGCCTGGACGCCCTCGGCAACACCACTGCCGCGATCGGCAAGGGCTTCGCGATCGGCTCGGCGGCCCTCACGGCGCTGGCGCTGTTCTCGGCCTACGCCTCGGCCGTGAACCTCACCACGCTCAACCTGATCGATCCGATGGTCGTGATCGGCATGTTCGTGGGCGGCGTGGTGCCGTTCTACGTCGGTGCCTCCACGATGACCGCCGTGGGTCGCGCGGCGCAGGGCATGGTGGAAGAAGTCCGTCGCCAGTTCCGCGAGATCCCGGGACTGCTCGAAGGCAAGCCGGGCGTGAAGCCGGACTCGGCCCGCTGCGTCGAGATCTCCACCAAGGCCGCGATCCGCGAAATGATCGCGCCGGGGCTGGTGGCAATTCTCCTCCCCGTGCTCGTCGGCAAGTTCCTCGGCGTCACGGCGCTGGGCGGCCTGCTGGCCGGCGCGACGGTGACGGGCGTGATGATGGCCCTGTTCATGGCCAACGCCGGCGGCGCGTGGGACAACGCCAAGAAGATGATCGAAGGCGGCATCCTGGGCGGCAAGGGCTCCGATCCGCACAAGGCGGCGGTCGTGGGCGACACGGTGGGCGATCCGTTCAAGGACACCAGCGGACCGGCCATGAACATTCTCATCAAGCTTATGAGCGTGGTGAGTCTGGTACTCGCCCCGTGGTTCTTGCGGTAAAACCCACAACCCCAAACTTTTACTCACAACGCGAAACTCACGTGAGTCTCGGGTTTTGAGTCGAAGTTTGGGGTTTTGAGTAACCCATAACTCCACACTTAGACTCAGAACTCCAAACTCACGTGAGTCTCGTGTTGTGAGTCAAAGTTTGGAGTCATGAGTCAGCCGGCCGCCGATGCTCTTTGCCTCGGCGGCCGGTTTGCATTGCTATGCACCGCTCTCGAGCACGCGCCGGCGCAGCACGATCAGCATTTTGCGGATCGCGACCACCTCGTCGATCAATGGCATGACATCCGCTGCGGGAATGAGCGCCATCCGGAACGCGAGATCCAGATGACTCTCGGTTTCGGAAGCCGAGCCAATGGCCATCTGGAGGTATCGCGCGAAGTCCCGTGAGCCGGCGGAGTTCGCCCCCTCGGCAATGTTCGCAGAGATCGAGGCCATCGATCTCGTCAGCTGGCTGCGAAGCGACACCACATCGCGCCCCCGAAGCGTCCGTGTCGCGCCGTAGACTTGCGCCGTGAGCGACTGAGACCGCTGCCAGACTCGGAGCTTCCTGAAGTCTTGCATTGCCCGAATTTGGGAGGGTTCACGCATGCGATTGTCACCAGAATTCCGCCCCCCGCTACATTTCCCCGCGGGCGGAGCGCGTCGCGACTCCCGACCCCTCCTCCGTACTCCCTACTTCGTTTTTAATCGTGCTTCAACTCGGCATCGTCGGCCTCCCAAACGTCGGTAAATCGACGCTGTTCAACGCCCTGACCTCGGCCAAGGCTGAAGCGGCGAACTATCCCTTCTGCACCGTCGACCCCAACGTCGGCATGGTGGAAGTGCCCGATGCGCGGCTGGCGAAGCTGGCGGAGATCGTGCAGCCCAAGCGCACCCTGCCGGCGGCCGTCCAGTTCGTCGACATTGCCGGCCTCGTGAAGGGCGCGTCGCAGGGGGAAGGCCTGGGGAACAAGTTCCTCCAGAACATCCGCGAGACCGACGCCATCGTGCACGTCATCCGGTGCTTTGCCGACGACGACGTGACGCACGTGATGGGCTCGCCCGATCCGGCGCGGGACAAGGAAACGATCGAGCTCGAACTCGCGCTCGCCGACTTGGCCGTGGTGGAGAAGCGCCTCGACAAAGTGAAGCGCGCGGCCAAGGCGAACGACAAGGACGCGTTGGCGGAGTTGCCGGCGCTGGAAGCCGCCTTCGCGACGCTGTCGGAAGGCATGCCGTTGCTTCGTGGCGGACTGTCGTCGGAGCACATGCACTCGTTGGCCGGGCTGCAGCTCATCACGGCGAAGCCGGTGCTGTACGCCGCGAACGTGACCGACGCCGAGTTGGCCGGTGACGAAGGGCCGTACCTCAAGGCGTTGCGCGCCGCCGTAGCGGCCACCGGTGAACACGCCGAGATCGTGGCCTTCTCGGCCAAGATCGAAGCGGAACTCTCGGAACTGCCGCCCGAAGAGCGCGTGGAGTTTCTCGCGTCGCTCGGTATCGAAACGGCCGGCCTCGACCGCCTGATTCAGGGCGGCTACCACCTGCTCGGCCTGCAGACGTACTTCACCGCTGGCGAACAGGAAGTACGGGCGTGGACGATTCACCGGGGCGACACGGCCCCCAAGGCCGCGGGCGTCATTCACACCGACTTCGAGAAAGGCTTCATCCGTGCCGAAACCGTGTCCTATCAGGACTTCGTGACGCACGGCGGCTGGAAGACCGCACGCGAGAAAGGGGCGGTCCGGTCCGAGGGCAAGGAGTACGTCGTGCAGGACGGGGATGTCCTCCTGTTCCGTTTCAACGTGTAACGACCCTTTCCGGTCACGTTGGGTAGCAATCCGCCATGAGAACCGTCTTTGCCAAGGTCGCGCTCAGCGCCACCCTGCTGCTTGCCGCCGGATCGTCGCGCGTCACGGCGCAGGCGCTGGACGCGGCCACGGGTAGCCGCACCCAACAGCGCCTGCCCGCCAATGCGATGCCGGTCCCGTTTACCGTGGGCGAGCGCCTCGACTACGACGTGCGCTTCGGCTCGCTCAAGGTGGGGAACGGCAGCATGGAGGTGCGGGAGATCGCCGACGTGCGGGGCCGGCCGGTGTGGCACACCGTGTTCCGCATCAACGGCGGCATCCCGCTCTATCGCGTGAACGATCTGTACGAGTCGTGGTTCGACGTCACCACGCTCAACTCGTTGCGCTACCATCAGGATGTCGACGAGGGGAGCTACGAGCGCACCCGCCGGTACGAGATTTTTCCGGAGCGCGGCATGTTCCGGGAAAATGACCGCCCCGAAGAGCCCACCGTGGCCAGCCCCCTCGACGACGGGTCGTTCCTGTACTTCGTGCGCACCGTACCGCTGGAAGTCGGGAAGACGTACGAGTATTCCCGCTACTTCAAGGCCGCCGGTAACCCGGTGCGCATCCGGGTCGTTCGCCGCGAGACCATCACCGTGCCGGGCGGCACGTTCAAGACGGTCGTGCTGCAGCCCACGTTTCAGACCAAGGGCATCTTCAGCAAGAACGGCCGGGCCGAAGTGTGGATCACCGACGACGACCGCCGACTGATGGTGCAGATGAAGTCGAAGCTCAGCTTCGGCTCCCTCAATCTCTTCCTGCGCAGCGCCAGCGGCACGAAGTAGCGCCGGTCAGGCGCCGAAGAACTGCTCGTCGCGGTGGGCGTCCGACCGCACCAGCGGTGCGGCGCACTCCGCGTCATCGTTCCGGGTGGCATTGACCCACGTCTTCACCTGGTACGCGTGCAGCGGCCCCTCGTACGGGCGCAGCAGGGCGGCGGCAGCGGCCGGCGTGGTGTCCGGATCGAGCCAGGCATCCACCCGGTCCAGCGGCAGGATCACCGGCATGCGATGATGAATCGGCGCCATCGTGTCGTTGGCGTCCGTCGTGATCGAACAGCACGTGAGCAGCGGCTCCGCAAGCGGGTCGTTCCCGGGCTGCCAGGTGTCCCAGAGCGCGGCCATCACGAAGGGGGCGTCGTCGGGCAACCGGATACACCACGGCTGCTTGCCCTTGTGCCCCGGCACGACCTGCCACTCGTAGAACAGATCGGCCGGCATCAGCCCACGCTGCGCCTTGAACGCCGCTCGGAAGGCCGGCTTCGACCCGATCCCCTCGGCGCGGGCGTTGGCCAGCTTGTGCCCGATCCCCGGGTCGTCGGCCCAGAACGGGATCAGCCCCCACTTGGCCATGCGCACCGTCCGTCCGTCGGCGGCCGACAGGACCAGCGGCACCGCCTGGGACGGCGCCACGTTGAATCGGGGGGCGAGCGCGGGAAAGGTGACGCCCAGAGGGAGCGTCCCGAGCCGCGCGGGGGTGCCGAAGCCGTATCTGCCACACATAGCGGCGCAATCTAAGGCAGGCGCGCGCGAACCTCGACCGACCGTTCGCGCCCCCCGAAAGCCGACACCCTCCCTTCCCTTGGCCGTCGGGCGTGGCTAGGCTTCAAGGCTCATCCGGAACAGTACACCGTTCCTCTGACCCTCCTCCTGCGGATCGGCACTGCGGGGGGCACCTTAGACCACAGGGAGGATTGCCGAGTGGCAAAGCTCAAGATCCGCCGCAACCCGACGCGGCGATACGAAGCCGTGTACATCATCGACAGTGCGCTCGAAGATGCGGCCATTGCGGAAAAGCTCGACAAGTTGCAGGCCCTGCTCCATCTCACCGCCCCGGCGGAGATCGAGCACTGGGGCCGTCGCCAGCTGGCGTACAAGATCGGCCGCCACGAGTCTGGCTACTACGCCATCTCGCGGTTCGAGACCACGACCGCCGTGCTTCCCGAGTTCGAGCGCGCGCTCAAGCTCGACGAGGGTATCATCCGCTACCTCATCTCGCTGGCCGAGCATGAGCTGGGTGCGCCGAAGCTCAGCGAAGAAGAGCTCGCCTCGCGCCGCCGCGCGGGTGATGACGACGACGACGACGAGGATTAAACCATGCGCCGCCAGAAGAAGCCCTGCCCGATCACGGAAGCAGGCATTCGCTACGTCGATTACAAGGATGACCGTCTCCTCGCCCGTTTCATCACGGACTACGGCAAAATCCTGCCGAGCCGCCTGAGCGGCGTCGATGCGCGTCACCAGCGCCAGCTGTCGAAGGCCGTCAAGAAGGCGCGTTTCCTCGCGCTGCTGCCCTACGTAAAGGGGCAGACGGGCTGAGTATGACCGGAGCCGTCGCGTCGGAGTCTGCCGCGACGGCTCCGCAGGAGCGCGGGTGGCGGTGGTTCGTGCTGGCGCTGGTGCTCATGGTGCTCGCCACCGCAGCACCGGCCTGGCCGGCCTCACTGTCGCTGGTGTCCGGCGTGATCCGGCTGCTCCTCCCCGTGGAACAGTTCGCCCTGCTCGTCCTCGTCGCGATCGCCGCCTGTGCGATCGTCGGTTGGTGGTCGGGAGGCCGGTTGGTGGTGGCGCTCATCTGGGCGCTGGCGGCCGGCTACGTGATTTGGAAGGTCCCCCTGCCCCTCTCGGGGTACGGTGCCTTTGGACGCGGTTGGGCGCTCACCCTCGGGGCGTCGTTCGGCTTGGTCTGTCTCGGTTCGCCACGGAAGTCGCTGCTCACCCGTGCCCTCGGATCCATCGGCCTCGCGGCCTTGGTGACGCTGGCGGGGGTCACGACGCGGACACGCGGTGGGGACAGTGTGCTGGACGGCCCGACGCAGATGCTCTCGCGGGAGTATCAGCGTCGCCTCGGCGAATCGTTGCAAAGCTGGCGGAGTCGGTCCGAAACGGAGTCGTGGCGCGCGTTCGCGCAGCGCTTCCCCGAGGCGGCCGACCGCGCGAGCCGGATGGAAGGGGTGTTGGTGGCGTTGGGCGACCCCATCGCGGGGGCGGGGTCACCGCAGGGATTTGTCCCGGCGCCTCTCGTCTCCATCGCGCCGGCGTTGCTGGCGCTCGAGTCGTTGCTGGCGCTGGCGTTGGGGTGGGCGGCCTATCACCGCCTGTCGCGGGTGCGGATCGGCCCCCCGTTGGGGGCGCTGCGTGACCTGCGCTTCAACGACCAGTTGGTGTGGGGACTGATCGCCGGCGTGACCGTGCTGCTGCTCCCGACGCTCGCCGAATGGCGCGCGATGGGCGCCAATTTGGTCTGTTTCTTCGGCGCGCTCTACGCCTGCCGGGGTGCTGGTGTGCTGACGTGGTGGATTCCCGACCGGTTCGCCGTTCCGGCGTTGCTGGCGTTGCTGGTGCTGGTCCCGATGCTGGGTCCGCTCTGGGTGGTGATGGCGATGCTCATCGTCACCTTCGGGCTGGGATTGGGAGATACATGGCGCGACTTCCGCGCTGGCGCGAACCCGCGCCGGCCGACCCCGCGCTGACGTCGTTGCTTGCTGTTTCGTCCGTCGTGCGCCCGACCCGGCCTGTGCCGTCGGACGCCGAACACTCTTCACTGCAGGACCCGGAGTACCCATGGAAGTCATCCTTCGTAACGCCGTCGACAAGCTCGGACATCCTGGTGACATCGTCTCCGTGTCTGCCGGTTTCGCCCGCAACTTCCTGATCCCCCGCGGCTTCGCCTTCGAAGCCACGACGGGCAATCGCAAG
>CANJOX010000189.1 GCA_947475795.1 Gemmatimonadota bacterium | reverse complement strand
CGCGCTCCGATTGTCGGTGCTACCGTTTGATCTGGAAACGAGGCAGCTGATCGAATCAGGCATCCTCCTCCGCGAATCGCTCGTGGCCTCTGACTGACCCTCGCCGTTCATGTCCGCACACCGATCACCCCCACACAAGAAAAAGGACACGGAGGCGTCACCCACGCCCCCGTGTCCTTCCTCATCTTCACACGGCCCGCCGAGTCCCGACTACGGGTTACGGTCGATGCACACGCCCGCGCCTGCATTCGGGTTGTTCGTCTCGGCCAACGGCAGCGGCAACGTCACGTCCGTGCCGTAGTTGCCGCCCTTGTGCCACGCGCCCGTGGGGAACACGGCGGTCGCCGTGCGCGCGTACTGCCGGATTAGACGACGCAGGTCGCCCGTGCGCGTGCCACGGCCGAACAGCGTGAACGCCCGCTCGCGGAACAGCTGGTCCACCCGCGACGCCTCCGTGCCGGCGTCGGCCAGCGGCGTCATCCCGGTAAACGTGGCACGCAGCGCGTTCAGCGTGCCCAGTGACGCCGCGGTGCTGCCGGCGCGCAGCTGCGCTTCGGCCTCGATCAGGCGGGCTTCCTGTCCCGACACGATCGCCACCGACGACTCACGCAGCGGCCACAACCGCTGCACGTAGTACGGCGTGCTCAGGTCGTCGCGGCTGGCCTTCGTCACGCCGATCGTCTTGCAGACCGCGTCGTTGCCCGCGCACACCGGCACGCGCGGGTCGTTCGCCGTGGCGAAGTTCATCCCGTTCACGCCTTCGGTCGTGCTCACGCTGTACCGGCCGGCCAGGTTGTTGAAATTCCAGAACTGGTTGCTGGTCGTCGTGAGCGCGTGGTACGTGAGATACTGGAAGCCCGTCGCCACGCCGGTCACCGCGGTGGCCGCATCGGCCGGACGGTTGAGCCCCAGCAGGATGCGCCCCTTGATCACCTGGAGCGCACTCCGCACCCGCACGTCGTCGGCCGTGGTGCCGGTCACGAGCGCCAGCCCCGAGTCCGCGTGGGCGAGGGCCCGCGCAAACGCCGCCGCCGTGGTGAGCGGCGAGCCGTACGACTCGGTGCCGTCCACCACCGTGCTGAACACCACGCCGCTGCAGTAGTGCTCCGCCGCCTGATCCTCGATGTACGCTTCGATGAAGTACATCTCGCCCAGCTGCCAGCCCGGTGCCGTCGGGCTGAACTGACGCAGCAGTAGGATCGATTGCTCGGCCGACAGGCGCGCGCGGTGCATGGCGCGGTTGGCGTCCGTCAGGAAGTTGTTCTGCGGCGTGATCACGCGCTGGTCGATCTCCTGACGCGCGATGAACGAGTCGCCGTTGTTCCACTCGTCGGCGAAGAGGCCGCCCAGCAGGAGCAGGCTTTCGCCACCGGCCGTGGCCACGTTCAGGCGGGCGATGGCACCGACGCGGGCCGCGTTCGCGCCGGCGGCGCTGCCCACACTGGCCGGGTTGATGATGTCCGGATCCTCGATGGTGAGGAACTCGGTCGGATTACATCCGGACGCGGCGAGCGAACCGGCCGCCAGCAGCGTTGCGGCGACGGCGCGGCGCGCCTGCGCACGGGTCGGAAGAAATGTATGCATGCGGTGAGTACTCCTCAGAAGCCGAAAGTGAAGCGGAACGCGAAGTACGTCGGTGGGCCGAACGCCTGGAACTCCGACGGCGCGTCACCCGCGGTGCCGAACGCTTCCGGATCGACGCCGGTGTACTTGGTCCAGAGGATGCCGAGGTTACGCACCGACGCCGTGGCGGTCAGGCTGCGGCCGCGGAACAGCCGGCCGGCCAGACGCTCGGGCACCTGATACGACGCGGCGAGCTCCCGGAAGCGGAGGTAGTCGCCGTCTTCGAAGTAGCCGGCCACCGAGCGGCTCGGGTGCTCACGCACCATCACCACGCGCGCCTGTTCCTCCAGCGACGCCGCCGTGTTCAGCAGCCCCGAGCAGTTCAGGCGGCTGGCGCACCGGATGCGCTCCGTGTTGTTATAAATCTTGTGGCCGCCCTTGTAGTCCAGCAGGGCCGTCACGCGCAGCGCCTTGTTGAACAGGTCGATGCCCGTGGTGAAGCCCACTTCGGTCTTCGGCATCGAATAGCCGATGAACACGGACGTGTCGGTCACCGTGATCTCGCTCAACGCCTGACTCGCATTGTACGTGATGATGCCGTCGCCGTTCTTGTCCTCGAAGCCGGTGAGCTGACGCGACCACCAGCCGTACAGCGGATACCCTTCGCGCTGCTGCTGCGTGGTGCCGATGGTCGGCTGTCCGCCGAGGCTCACCAGTTCGTTGTCGTTGTACGCGCCGTTCAGCGTCACGTCGAGACCGAACGCCCGCTTCTGGATCAGCTGCGCCGAGATCAGCGCCTCGATACCGCGGTTGCGCACCGACCCGAGATTCTCGAGACGGGCCGTGGCACCGGTGCCCAGCGACGGCGGCAGCACTTTGCTCACCAGCGCGTCCTTCGAGAGCTTGTTGTAGTACGTGATTTCGGTGTTGACGCGCGCGTTCCAGTACGTGCCGTCGATGCCGAATTCCGTTTCCGTTGACCGCTCCGGGCGCAGGTTCTTGTTGCCCAGCGTGGAGTACACCAGCGCGGGCACGTCGCCGCTTTCGTTGCGGCCGGCGGTGGCCGAGTAGTACTGCACGGCGTCGATCGTGCCGGGCTGCACGCCCGACGCGCCGTACGCGCTGCGCAGGCGCAGCTGGTCGAGCCACTGCGGCTTTGGGAAGAACGACTCCTGCGACAGCACCCAGGAGGCCGCGACCTTCGGGTAGAACACCGTCTTGAAGTTCGCGCCGAAGGCGCTGTTGCGGTCGGACCGCAGCGCCGCCGTGAGGAACAGGCGGTCGTTGAAGCCCACGTTCTGTTCAATGAAGGCCCCGAGTGTGCGGCTTTCGCTGAACGACTCGTCCGCGAGCGCCGTGGCGCCGGCCGTGACCGTGGTGGCACCCGGCGGCAACACGAGCCCCGTGGCACCGTTCCGGTCGAAGATGCTCTGGTACATCTGCACGCCCGCCGTCGTCTTCGACTCGATCGACGACGACAGCGCCTTCGTGGCGGTGGCGCCGGCGTCCACCGTGTACGTGTAGAAGTTCGTGCGGTTGTCGCGCTTGTACCCCTGACGGTCCGTGCCGATGTCCGGGCAGTTCTGGAAGCGGCACAGCTGCGTGTCCACGCGGTTCACGAAGTCGAGCCCGAAATTGCCGCGCACCGCCAGCCAGTCGGTGGGGCGGTAGTTCGAGCCGATCGACGAAATCATGCGGTTGATCCGCTGGTTCGTCTCCGATTGGAAGACATCGCGCGGCGTGAACTGCCGCCAGCCGAACAGCGTGTCACCCGTGGCCGTGTAGTTGTACTTGAAGCCGGGGCCGCCGTAGGTGTTCGCCGCGATGCCGG
Source organism: Gemmatimonadota bacterium (assembly GCA_947475795.1). The sequence goes on along the minus strand of CANJOX010000189.1, from coordinate 2,945 downwards.
CGGTGCCGGAGTCATCGCTCTGCGGCAGGCGCAGGTCCTGGTTGGTGTAGCCGGCGCTCACCGTCACGTCGGCCTTCGGCGTAAGCGCGATGTTCAGGTTCGCGCGCGTCGTGATCTTGTTCAGATGGTTCGGGCTCATCTGGATCGCGCTCAGCGGCGTGCCCGCCGCTGCCAGCTTGCGGGCATCGAACTCGGGGAGCTTCGTCACGCCGTCTTCGTCTTCCCACTCCCCGTGCAGGAAATAGCGCACGCTTTCCGTGCCGCCCTTCACCTGCAGGCCGTGCTGCTGCCGGTAGCCCACGCCGTACGGCGTCGACTCCGGATCCTCATGCAGGTTGTAGCTCGAGACGCTGTCGATCGCGCAGCTCCCGGCCGCCTTCTGCGTGAGGAAGCACTGCACGCTGTTCGACCGCGTCGAGGTCGTCGCGGCGGTCGTGCCGCTGCGCCACGCGCGATACGCCGTGGGATAGCTGTTGCGGTCGGTCAGCGCCGTCTGCTCGGTGTAGTACGACCACTGCGGCTTGCCGGCCACGCCGCGCTTGGTCTTGATCACGATCACGCCGTTGGCGGCGTCCGTGCCGTACAGCGTCGAGGCCGACGGGCCGCGCACGACTTCAATCGACTCGATTTCTTCCGGATTGAGGTCGCCCACGCGGCTCGGTGTCGTGCCGCCCACGCTCAGCGTGCTCGATCCGTTCGAACCGTCCACGCGGATGCCGTCGATCACGTAGATCGGATTATTGGAGAGGGCCACCGAGCTGGTGCCGCGGATGCGCACGCGGACGCCGGCGCCGGTCTGCGTCCCGGGCGTTACCAGCACGCCGGGCGCACGCGCCGTGAGCAGGTCGGCCATGTTCGACACACCGCGCGTCGCCGTCACTTCGGCGGCGTTCACCTGCGCGATGGAATTGCCCACCTCCACGCGGCGCTGATCGCCCGTGGCGGTGGTGACCACGGGATTCAGCGTGGCCGGCACCGAGCGGAGCTGCACGTTGACGGTGGTGACCTGCGAGGCCGTCACGGTGGTCGGCTGACGCACTTCGGAGTACCCGAGTCGCAGCACGCGCAGCGTGACCGCCCCGGCCGGGACGGCGCGGATCGAGTAGATACCGTCCTGATTGGTCTGCGCGCCCAACGTGGTGCCGACCACGTTGATCTGCGCGGCGCCGATGGGCTGTCCGGTGGCCGCGTCGGTCACGCGACCGGAGACGCTGCCCGTCGAGGCGGTCTGCGCCTGCGCGACGGGGGCCACGAAGGCTGCGGCGGCGAACAGCAGCGCGCCCAGCAAACTTCGCTGACTCATGGGGAAACTCCTTGGTGTGATTCGCGGGAAGGACCGCCGCCGGACGTACATGTCCGAATCGGCTTTGCCAAGCTACGCTGTTGCGCCGCTCGGCGCCGCAGCGCACCATTGCACCATGAGCCTCCATCCCGCACGCCGTCTGCGTCTGCTGCTCCCCGCGCTTGTCGCGACGGCCACCCTCGGCGCCGCCACGGCCTCCGCGCCCGGCGACGCCCCGACCATCCGCCGGACCGACTTCGGCGTGCCTCACATCGTGGCCAGCGACTTCCGTGGCATCGGGATCGGCCTCGGGTACGCGCAGGCCGAAGACTACGGCGTGCGGGTGATTCTGAGTCTGATCCGTGCCAAAGGATGGATGGGCCGTACGTTCGGACGCGACAGCATCGCCTCCGATGCCGCCGCCGCGCTCGATCACCGGCGCGTCGAAGCCACCTACCATCTGCTCGACCCCGACACGCGGGCCATGTACGACGGCTTCGCAGAAGGGGTCAACCGCTACATCCGCGCCAACGCGGCCACCCTGCCGGCCTGGGCCGCACCCGTATTCCATGGCCACGACGTGGCGGCCGGCGATATCGGTAGCGCGAATACCGCGGCGGCCGAACGCCTCGTCACGCGCTGGCTGCAGCGCCGCGCGGGCACGCTGCCTGCGTCGGTGGCGCCGGCACGTGACACCCTGGACGCCCTGCCGGAACTGCCGCGATTCGGCGGCGATGCTGACGTCGGCTCCAATGCGTGGGCGCTCGCCCCGAGCCGCACCACCTCCGGGCGCGCCATCTTGTTGCGCAACCCGCATCTCGCGTGGACGGCCGGCTATTGGGAGGCCCACGTCACGATTCCCGGGCAGCTCGATTTCTACGGCGATTTCCGGATCGGCAGTGCCTTCTCGGTCATCGGTGGCTTCAACCGCGATCTGGGATGGGCCACCACCAACAACGCCCCCGATCTCGACGAGGTCTACGAACTCGATCTCGATCCCGCCGATCCGGACCGCTATCAGTTCGACGGCACCAGCATTCCGATCCGCTACGAGCTCGTCACGGTCCCCTATCGGATCGGGCGCACCGACGATTCGCTGGTCAGCGAAACGCAGCGGGTGCCGTTTACTCCGCTCGGCCCGGTGGTGTATCGCACGGCCACGAAACTCTACGTCGTGCGGGCCGGCCCCGACGGTGAATTCCGCGCGGGGGCGCAGTTCCTCGCCATGATGCGGGCCCGCAGCCTCGCCGAATGGAAGCGCGCCCTCGCCATGCGGGCCCGCGCCACCTCCAACCTCACGTACGCCGATCGCGACGGCAACATCCTCACGATCTGGATGGGCAGCGTCCCCCGGCTCCCCACCGCGTCCGGCGGCGACTCGGTGCCCATCCCGGCGCGCGGCTCCGCCGACGTATGGACGCGCCTCATCACGCTCGACTCGTTGCCGCAGACGCTCAATCCCAAGGGCGGCTACGTGCACAATGAGAACGACGCCCCGCACTTCGCGAATCTCAACGCCCTCCTCGATACCGCCCGCTTCCCCGACAACGTGGAGCGGGGCGAGCTGCGCCTGCGCAGTCAGCACGCGCTGCAACTCATCGGCGGTAAGGACAAGCTGTCGCTCGAAACGGTCCTGCAGCGCAAGCACAGCATGCGCATGCTG
>CANJOX010000188.1 GCA_947475795.1 Gemmatimonadota bacterium | reverse complement strand
TGCCCGACTCAAAACGCGACGGCACCACTTCCGACACGAACGCATGACCGGCCGGGAAGCCCGGCAGGTTCTTCGTGATGTTCTGCCACGTGGCGCCGTTGTCCTTCGACATGCTCACCGTGCCGTCATCGGTGCCGGTGTAGAACACGCCCTTCTGCTTCGGCGACTCCGACAGCGCCACGATGGTGGGCCACTGCGAAATGCCATCGTTGCGCGAGATCGCGATGTCGCTGCCCTTGAGGCCCATCGTCACGATGTCGTCGCGCTTTTCGTTCTTCGTGAGGTCGGGGCTGATCGCCGTCCACGAGTCGCCGCGATCGGTGCTGCGGAACACGCGATTGGCCGCGGCCAGCAGCACGGCGGGATCGTTCGGTGACAGCATGAGCGGCGTATCCCAATGGAAGCGATACGCTTCACCAGCCGTCGCGTTCCCCACGTTCTGCGGCGTGGGACGGATCGACTTCGACTCACCCGTCACCTTGTTGCGACGGACCATGTTGCCGTCCTGCGACTCGGTGTAGATGATGCGCGAGTCACGCAGGTCGGGGATGGCCACGAAGCCGTCGCCGCCAAGGATCTGGAACCAGTCGTAATTGAAGATGCCGCGATTCATGCGCGACGCGCTGGGTCCACACCAGTCGTAGTTGTCCTGCATACCGCCGCACACGTTGTACGGCGTCTCCATGTCGAAGCCCACATGGTAGAACAACCCCACCGGCACGTTCTCGATGAACTGCCAGGTGCGGCTCATGTCGTACGACGTGGCCAGACCACCATCGTTGCCGATGATCACGTGATCCGGATTCTTCGGATCGATCCAGATGCCGTGTACGTCATCATGCACCACGAGCGCCGCATCGGTTTCAAACGTGCGTCCGCCGTCTACCGACAGGTGCAGGCCGACGCCGCCCATGTAGATCCGCTCCGGATTCACCGGATCGATGCGCAACTGGCTGAAGTACATCGGCCGTGCATTGGTGTTGCTCTGCTTGGTCCAGGTCGCGCCGCCGTCGGTGGACTTGTAGAGCCCCGACACACCGGCCACCACACCGCGCCCCGCTGGCGCCGCTGGTGCCGCCTCCATGTTCTCGGTGGCCGCCGCGGCGCGCTGCGCACCCGGGGCCGGGCCTTCCACCGCGGCATACACGATGTTCGCACTCTGACGGAACACGTCCACCGCGATGCGTCCCAACGGACCCGTGGGAAATCCGGTGCCGGTCACCTTGGTCCACGTGTCGCCACCATCGGTGGACTTCCACAGCGCGCTGCCGGGGCCGCCACCGTTCATGCAGCAGGCCGTGCGACGGCGCTGGTACATCGACGCAAAAAGGATGTTCGGATCGGTCGACGACATCACGAGGTCGTTCGCACCCGTGTCGTCGTCACCCTTGAGCACCAGCTTCCAGCTCTTGCCGCCGTCGGTGGTCTTGTACACCCCGCGTTCGCCGCCCGGACCGAACAACGGACCGGTCGCCGCCACCAGCACCACATCGTTGTTGGTCGGATGGATGACGATGCGATTGATATGCTTCGACTGCGGGAGCCCCATCAGCGCGAACGTCTTGCCGCCGTCGGTCGACTTGTAGACGCCGCTGCCCCACGACGTGCTCTGACGATTGTTCGACTCGCCGGTGCCCACCCACACCAGATCCGGATTGATCTGCGACACGGCCACATCACCGATCGCGATCAGCCCCTGGTCCTGAAAGAGCGGCGTGAACAGCGCGCCATTGCTGGTGGTCTTCCACACGCCACCGTGCGCCGTCCCCACGTACCAGATGGCCGGATTGGCCTCGTAAATGGCAAGATCGGAGATACGCCCCGACATCGTGGCGGGCCCGATGGAGCGGAAGTGCAGCTTGTCAAACTCCTGCGCGTGCGCCGCAATGGGTGCACACAGGAGCGAGAGCGCCGCCAACAAGGCGGCACGTCGGTGCAGTGTCCTGGACATGGAGGGATTCAGCGGGAGGAGGGGAGCGCGTCGCCGCGGTTACTCAACCGATCAACGGTGCGCTAATGTGGCGAATCCGCCTCGTGCCGTCCATGCCCGGAGACCACGGCGAGCGACCGACAGCGGCTGGAGCACACGCCTCGGGCGGCTGGCGGTGGCGCTGAATCGCGAGATCGTTCAAAAAAGCAACAGCTGGAACACGGATGCAAGTCGATTACACGGATCACACTGATAAACAAAAGCGCTCGTCGTTTATCTGTGTGATCGGTGGAATCCAGCTTTCAATCCGTGTTCTAGCCGTTGCCGTTGCCGTTGCCGTTCGCAGACCAAAGCTACCGCATGTAATGGCAGTTATACCCGTACGGATTCTTCTGCAGAAAATCCTGATGCTCGCCCTCGGCCGTCCACCAGGTGGCCTCCGGGGCGATCTCCGTCGTGATGGGACGCTTCCACAGCCCCGACTGCGCCACCCGTGCCTTCACAAGCTCCGCCGTGATCCGCTGCTCCGGCGTGGTGTAGAAAATCGCCGAGCGATACTGCGTGCCCACGTCGTTGCCCTGACGGTTCAGCGTGGTCGGATCGTGCAACCGGAAAAACCAATGCTCCAGCAGCGACTCGAAACTGAGCACGGCAGGATCGAACACGATCCGCACCGCTTCGGCATGCCCCGATGCGCTGTCGTGCGTGTCGTCATACACCGGATGTTCGACCCAACCGCCCGTGTACCCCACGTCGGTATCCAACACGCCCGGCACGGCGCGCAGAATCTCTTCCACGCCCCAGAAGCAGCCGCCGGCCAGAATCGCGACTTCGGTCGGCTGCCCGCTCATGCGAACAACCGCCGGAATTCGCCATACCCTTCCGCGTCGAGCTGCTCGAGCGGAATGAATCGCAACGACGCGGAGTTGATGCAGTAACGGAGCCCGCCCGCTTCGCGCGGGCCGTCGTCGAACACATGACCCAAATGCGAGTCGGCGTCTTTCGACCGCACTTCCACCCGGCGCATACCGTGCGAGCGGTCTTCCTTCTCCAACACCTGCGGCGCCACCGGCTTCGTAAAGCTTGGCCAGCCACAGCCGGAATCGAATTTGTCGAGCGACGAAAACAGCGGCTCACCACTCACGATATCGACGTAGAGGCCCGCTTCATGGTGGTCCCAGAATTCGTTGCGAAATGGCGGTTCGGTTCCCGACTGCTGGGTCACCGTGAACTGTTCGCGCGTGAGCGTCCGAGCCAGTTCGTCAACAGAAGGCTTGATGAAGTCAGACATAGTGGAGGATATACACAGAACACGGGCGCGGAGTGCCCACGACGGAATGCCCACGACGGAGTGCCCACGGCCGTCGCGCTTCCCTATTTTACCAGCGTGCACACTCTCCGTTTCGATAATCGCTTCGTCGCCGAGCTGCCCGGAGACCCCGACCGGTCGAATCGGCGCCGACAGGTGCTCGGCGCCGCCTGGAGCGCGGCCGCTCCCACCCCCGTGGCCGACCCCACACTGGTGGCCCACGCGCACGAGGTTGCCGCACTGGTCGGTATCGACGAGGAGCACGTGCGGTCGACCGCATTTGCCCGGGTGTTCGGGGGGAATGCGCTGCTCCCGGGCATGGACCCGTATGCCGCCTGCTACGGCGGGCATCAATTCGGGAACTGGGCCGGTCAGCTGGGCGACGGACGGGCCATGTCGCTGGGCGAAGTGGTGAACGCCGCCGGCGAGCGCTGGGAGCTGCAACTCAAGGGAGCAGGACCCACGCCATACTCGCGCACCGCCGACGGTCGTGCCGTACTACGCTCGTCGATTCGCGAATTCTTGTGCAGCGAGGCCATGCATCATCTTGGCGTGCCAACCACCCGCGCGCTGTCGCTCGTGTCCACCGGCGATCACGTGGTGCGTGACATGTTTTACAATGGGAACGCGGCACCGGAACCGGGGGCCATCGTCTGCCGCGTCGCACCGTCGTTCATCCGCTTTGGCAACTTCGAAATTCTCGCCGCGCGTGATGACCTCACGTTGCTCGCCCAGCTCGTCGACTTCACCATCGCGCGCGACTTTCCCGCGTTGGCCGACATCGCCGATACCACCGAGCGTCGCGTGGCGTGGTTTGCCGACGTGTGCGAACGCACGGCGCGCATGATCGTGCACTGGATGCGCGTGGGGTTTGTGCACGGCGTGATGAACACCGACAACATGTCGATCCTGGGACTCACGATCGACTACGGTCCGTATGGCTGGCTCGACCACTTCGATCCCACCTGGACGCCCAACACCACCGATGCCAGCATGCGCCGGTATCGCTTCGGCCAGCAGCCGGCCATCGCGCAGTGGAATCTCGTGCGCCTGGCCGAAGCGATCGCGCCACTCTTCGAGACGGGCGACGCGCTGCAGACTGCCCTCGAGCGCTTCGGCGACGTGTACCTGGCTGAGTACGAGGCGATGAACGCCGCCAAGTTTGGCTTCACCGCACGCGGCGAGGCGGAGCAACTGCTGGTCCGCGAGGGATTCGCGTTGTTGTTCGAAGCCGAAGTGGACTACACGCTGTTCTTCCGCGCCCTCGGAGACATCGGCGATACCCTGCCGGCCGACCACCCCATCAGCGTACTCGGCGATGTGTTCTACGACGACGCCAAACGCGACGCGAAGGCCGACGCACTCAACGCCTGGCTGCGTCGTTGGCACGAATTGGTACAGCAGCATGGCCGCAGCGCCGCGGCACGTCGCGACGCCATGCACGCGGTGAATCCGCGCTACGTGCTCCGCAACTATCTTGCGCAACAGGCGATCGAGGCGGCGACCGATGGTGATACGTCCCTCGTGCACACGTTGCTCGAGGTCATGCGCCGGCCGTACGACGATCAACCGGAATACGCGCACTTTGCCGCGCGCAGACCGGAGTGGGCGAGGGTCAAGGCCGGGTGTTCGATGCTGAGCTGTAGTTCGTAACCCGGCCGGCCGCGCTTACTTCCCCGCGCTCTCCTGCTTCGCCTGATTGCGCGTGACGCCGGAAATGAACACGAGCGCCTCTCGCTGGCTGATCGCGGCACCCTGCTCCGTGCCGTCGCCCACGTCGAAGATGCGCACGCCAAGGCCGCGAATATCGAACCGCAGTCGGCCGTCGGCGTACTTCATGTTCTCGATATACGTGGACGGCACGCTCACCCGGCTCCCGGGCATGTACACATGCACAGAATCACCGATCAGCTCCAGCGCGAAGCTCTTGTCCGACGAGACGAGCTGCATGTCTTCCGGGCCCAGCGTCTGGGCCTGGGCGACTTTGGCGGGTTTCTCGCCGCAGGCCAGGCAACCGAACGTGGTCAGCAGCAGGAGAGTGCGGGTCACGGATGACATGAACGATCTGGCGTAAAATGGCGGGGAGTAGTCGGCGGGGGTTTCGTGTCGCATCTTGAAAGCCCGTGGTGAACAATATGACGCCGAGCCGATGAGAACATGAAACGCCGCACTTTTCTGCTGGCCGGGCTTGGCACCGGCGGAGCGCTGTTTCTGGGCTGGGCGCTCCTACCGCCTCGCCAGCGACTCATCGGACGTACGCGGCCCGACACCGATGGCAATGCCGTCGCGTTGAACGGCTGGCTCACGATCGCGCCGGATGACACGGTCACCGTGGTGGTACCCAAAGCCGAGATGGGGCAGGGCGTGCACACCGCATTGGCCATGCTCATGGCTGAAGAACTCGGGTGCGACTGGGCCCGGGTGCGGGTTGAGCACAGTCCGATCGACAAGATCTACGGCAACATCTCCGCACTCGTGGAGGGGCTGCCCTTCCCCCCCGACGCCGACGGCACGCTGGTGCGCGGTATCCGCTGGATCATGGCCAAAACGGCCCGCGAGGCGGGCGTCATGATCACCGGCGGGTCGTCGAGTATGCGGGACTGCTGGATGCCCATGCGCGAGGCCGGCGCGTCGGCGCGTGCGTCGCTGATCGCCGCTGCCGCCGGCACGTGGGGCGTTGCGATAGCCACCTGTCGGGTCGAACAGGGCGTGGTGGTCGGCGCCGACGGTCGGCGCCTGCGCTTCGGCGAACTCGCTGCAGTATCGGTGAAACATCGTCCCGCCGAGATCACGCTCAAGGCCGCGGCGAACTTCACGGTCATCGGCTCGCCGATCCCGCGACTCGACTCGGCGGCCAAGGCGAACGGCACGGCGACCTATGGCATCGACGTGTCGCTGCCCAACATGCTGTATGCCGCGGTCGTGATGAGCCCATTCGGCGCGACCACGGCGCCCGTCGTCTCCGACGCCCAGATGCAGCAGAGTCGCGCCATGTCGGGGGTGCGCGCGTTAATCTCGCTGCCCGGCAGCAAGTACGGCGATCCGCCGGCGCTGGCGGTGGTCGCCGAGTCGTGGTGGCAGGCACGAAAGGCGGCCAACGCGCTGTCAGCGGCGGCGGCCAGCGCCAACAAGAGCGCGGTCTCCACCATGACGGTGATG
>CANJOX010000187.1 GCA_947475795.1 Gemmatimonadota bacterium | reverse complement strand
GCGCGTCAGGACGCCCCCGACTGGCCGGCCGGCGGCTGGTTCCCGGAGCAGAAAATGTCGCGCGAGGACGCGCTGCGCAGCATGACGATCTGGCCGGCCTACTCGGGCTTCCAGGAATCGTCGATGGGCTCGATCACGGCGGGCAAGCTGGCCGACTTCGTCATTCTCGACACGGACATCATGCGCGTGCCGGCTGAGATGGTGATGAAGACGAAGGTGGTATCGACGTGGGTGGGTGGGAAGGCGGTGTTCGAGGCGGTTCGATAGATCGTGTGAGTTTGGAGTCGTGAGTTGAAGTTTCGAGTCGTGAGTCTCGGCTTCACTCGGCACTCCGAACTTGTACTCATTACTCATAACCCACCAGCGATCTGTCATGCGCACCGTCTCCCTGCTCCCCGCCGCCACGGAAATCATGGCGTTCCTCGGCGCCACGGATCATCTCGTGGGTGTGACGCACGAATGTGATTACCCCGAGATCGTGGTGTCGCGCGCGCGGGTCACGAAGAGCAGCGTGCCGCACTCGAGCGATCCGGCGGTGATCGACGCCGCGGTGCGGGAGCTTCATGGTGCGGGACACGCGCTGTACACCATGGACGAGACGCGCATTCGCGCGCTGCACCCCGACGTGCTGCTCACACAGGCGCTGTGCGACGTGTGCGCGATCAGTGAAACCGACGTGCGCGCCTTGGCCGAGCAGCTGTCGCCGGTGCCGCGCATCGTGACGTTGGGGGGCACGACGCTCGACGGCGTCTACGCCGACATCCGTGCCGTCGCCGATGCGATGCAGGCCGGCGATGAGGCGGATGAACTGCTGGCGGGGCTGCGCGATCGCGTGAAGCATGTGCACGACATCCTGAAAGCCGCCAAGGCCCCGCGTCCGCGCGTCCTGCTGCTGGAGTGGACCGACCCAGTGTACGTGGCCGGCCACTGGGGCCCCGAGCAGATCGCGCGCGCCGGTGGCCGCGATGTGTGCGGCACGGCCGGCGCGCACTCGGTCACGGTCGAGATGCCGGCGTTGATCGCGGCCGACCCGCAGATCGTGCTCTTCGCGCCGTGCGGCTATTCGCTCGCGGCGTCAGTAGCAGAGGCGAAGCGGTGTCTGGCCCTGCCGCAGTGGGCCTGGCTGCAGGGACGGGCGGTGTGGGCGCTCGATGCCAACGGTCTCGTGAGCCGACCGGGTCCACGCATCGTGGACGGCATCGAGGCGATGGCGCGCATCTTTAATCCGTCGCTGTTTACGGCGATTGATGGGAGGCACGCGGAGCGGGTGCGGTGAACAAACGGCCAACTGCCAAGGAAGCAGGGAGGAGGCGATCAGGGTGGAGAACGCAGGACAGCCGCGTCGAGCTCCTGCCTCCTCCTCCCTGGTATTCTCCTCCCTGCCTACTAAGCCGTTGGCAGTCTCACCCGATCCACAGCTTCACCGCCATCGCCACCATCAGCAACGCAAAGGCGCGCCGGAGTATCGTGGCATCCACGTGCGTGGCGATCTGCGCACCGAAGTACGCGCCCGCCGCCATGCCGACGGCGATGAACAGCGCGTCTTTGAGCTGCAGATGCCCGGCGCGGTAGTACGTGGCGGCACCGATGGCGGCACCGAGGGGCAGCACCAGGGCGGCGAGTGAGGTGCCGGCGGCCTGCTGCGGGGTCATCTTCGCGAGATAGATGAGCGCCGGCACGATCACGATGCCGCCGCCGATCCCGAAGATGCCCGAGAGCACGCCGGCCCCGACGCCGATGGCGAGGAGAAGGAGGATCATCCGTCAAGAATAGCACCTATATTCCCGTGATGCTCTCCGAATCCTCCGTTGCCTTCCTGAAGCGCCTGCTCGACACGCCCGGTCCGTCGGGCTTCGAAGGCGCGCCGGCCCGCGTCTGGCGCGCCGAAGCCGCTGCGTTCTCCTCGGTGAAAGCCGACGTCGTGGGAAACAGTCTCGCCACCGTCGAGGGGAGCGGGGGCCCGACGATTCTGCTCGCCGGGCATATCGATGAGATCGGCGTGATCGTCACGTATATCGACGAGCACGGTTACATCTACTTCGAGCCCATCGGCGGCTGGGATCCACAGGTGCTGGTCGCGCAGCGGATGCGCTTTCTGGGCCGCCACGGTGACGTGTTCGGTGTGATCGGGAAGAAGCCGATCCACCTCATGAAGCCCGAGGAGCGTGAGAAGGCGTCGAAGATCACCGATCTGTGGGTCGACATCGGCGTGACCACGAAGGCCGAAGCGATGGAGCATCTGGAGATCGGTGACGCGGGCGTCATCGACGCGCGACTTCTGGAGCTGCCGAACGGCCGCATCGTTTCGCGCGCCATTGACGATCGCATCGGGGCCTTCGTGGTGCTGGAGGCGTTGCGCCGGTATGCGGAAAAGCCGGGCGCGGCGCGCGTGATCGCGGCCGCGACGGCGCAGGAGGAGATCGGTTACGCGGGTGGTGGCGCGCGCGTGGCGGCGCAGCAACTCGACGCGACGATGGCGATCGCGGTGGACGTGACCTTCGCCACCGATCATCCGGGCGTGGAAAAGAAAGAACTCGGCGAGCACTCGGTGGGCGGCGGTCCGGTGCTCACGCGCGGATCGGTGGTCAGTCCGGTGGTATTCCGTCTGCTGGCGGACACCGCCGCGCGGCTCGAGATCCCCTACTCGGTGCATGCGGCCGGCCGGTTCACCAGCACCGACGCCGATGCGATTCATCTCACGCGCGACGGTGTGGCCACAGCCCTGCTCTCGATTCCGAACCGCTACATGCACTCGCCCAACGAACTGGTGTCGCTGCATGATCTGGACCGCGCGGCCGAACTGATCGCGGAGACCTGTCGCATGGTCACCCACGAGACCGACTTCACCGCGCGGTAACCGGCGGCTGTCGCTCCCGTCGCGCCAGCTACGAGAGCGACGCCCGCAAACGCATCACGGCCGCGGCCACTTCCGGATCGGCGTCTCCCACGAGTGACTCGATCGCCGGGAGCACCGCGCCACCGCGCGCGCGCACCAGCGACTCCAGCGCGGCGATGCGCATCCAGGCATCACGCGCGACGGCGCGTTCGCCGGGCTCGGCCGCCACGGGTTGCGCAATGCGCAACAGACGCTGGATCGCGTCAGCGCTGCCCAGCTTGCCGAGCGAGGCCAGCATTTCGAGGGCCACGTCGTCGTTGGGTTCCTTGTCGAGTGCCGCGGAGAGGCGGGCGGCTTGCGGACGCGCGCCGCCAGGGCCGGTGCCCGGCAGCCCATACGCCGCCGCGGCGATGCGACGCACTTCCGGATGCCGGTCGTCGATGACGCCATGCAGCCCGTGAATGGCTTTGGCGGTCCCGAATCGCATCAGCGCGCGGGCGGCGGCAATCCGAATGCGGTCGTCTTCGTGGGCGAGGAGCGGCAACATGGCCGTGTCGGCCTGATCGACGCCCATCTCGCCCAGCAGGGCGACCGCGTTGCGCACCACGAACCACCGGCTGTCGCGCACCAGGTCAATCAAGAGCGTGGCGTTGAGATCGAGCGCCACCACGCTGTCGAAAAACGCCCGCCGCGCCTGGGATTCCGTCGCGGCCAGCAGCTGCTGCACGAGGATTTCCACGGCGGCGTCACCCGCGCGGGCCATCAACTCGAGCACGACGGTGCGCTCGGTCGTGAAGGGGACGCGCGTGGCGAGCAGCTGCAGCGACGTGCGATGCAGCAGCCGTCGGACGATGCGCTCGCCGCCCAGGCGGCCACCGCCCGCGTGCACCGCATGCACGTGCTGCATGGCAGCCCGCGCGATGGACTCGATCGTGAGCGCGTCACCGCGCCGCTCGGCGTTGTCGACCAGTTCGACCAGCAGGTCGCCCGCCGCCACCGTGGCACCGTCGGTACGCGCGGCTGCGAGTCGTGTCAGCGCCGCCGCGACCGCACTGCCGCCGGCGGTGCTCATGGTGACGGACGCCTCGTCGATGGCCGCCACGCTCCACGGGGTGCCCCGCATGGGATCGCGTCCGGCGTCGCGCACGGCATCGCGCCCCGGCAGCTCCCGCGTCACGAGCACGCTCCACGAGCGCAGCAGTTCGCGCAGCGGCTCGTCGGCCGTGACGGCGCGGTTCATCGTGGTGGGGGTGTCACCCGAGAGCGGGATCGGCGCTTCACCGGGCAGTGGCGTCTGCGACAGCAGTGAGGCAAGGGTGAGCAGTTCGCCGGGCGACGCACCCTGCCGCACCGTCACCGTCCCGATGCCGAGGCTGAGCAGGCGGTGCAGCAAACCCCCAAGCAGCGGATCATCCTCGGTGAGGCGACGCTCGACGGGAACACCCTCGAGCACCAGCTGCCCCTCGATCACCCGACAGCGCAGCGCCGCCTCGCGGGAGCGCGCGGTGAGCTGCCGCAGCGCATCGCGCACGAGCGGCTGCATGACCAACTCTGCGTCGATTTCGGTGGTTCGCGGCCCGGGACGCATCCCCTGCACCGTCACCACCCGATCGACGAGCAACGCCAGCGCCCGCGCGATCACGCGCGAGGCGCGACTGTCGGGCGGGGCCTTCCCCGCACCGCTGTCGCCGGCACCCGGTATGCTGCGTCGATAGCCCAGTGGTTGCATGGAGGGGAAGTTACGAATGTCACTGCACGGAGGCGATAGGCAGCGACGGGTTGCACGCGATAAGATTTCATCACATGGCACACTCCACGACGGCGGCGCGGCGATGATGGCCGAGCATGAAGCAAATATCATGACCGATGGGTTCACGCAGACCACCGACGTCCCCCTGTATTGGCGCGCGGATGGACCGCCGGGTGCCCCGCCGGTGCTGCTGCTGCACGGTGGGCCGGGCGCGCACCACGATTATCTGTACCCGCAGATGCTGGCGCTGGCCGAGCACTGTCGCGTGATCACCTACGATCAGCGGGGGGGCGGTCGCTCGAAGACGGACGACCCGACACCGATCACGTGGCAGACACAGGTGGAGGATCTGGCGCAGGTGATCGCCGAGTTCGGCCTCACCGCGCCCACGATCATCGGCTACTCGTGGGGCGCCTTGCTGGCCATGCTGTACGCCGTCGATTGTACGCGCGACGCGGCGCGCGGCGACGCGCGTTACGCGCCGGCGCGTCTGGTGCTGGTATCGCCGGCGCCGATCACACGCGCGTGGCGGGACGAATTCGAGACGTCACTGGCGATGCGCGGTCGGAGCGCTACGATTCAGACGATGCGCGAGGCGTTGGCGGTGTCGGGGCTGCGGGAATCCGATCCGGCGGCGTATCGTCAACGGAGCTTCGAGCTGAGCGTGGCCGGCTATTTCGCGGATCCGGTGCGTGCACGCGCCCTGACGCCCTTCCGCGTCACCGGCCGCGTGCAGCAGTCGGTATGGACCAGCCTCGGCGATTTCGATCTGACGCCGGATTTGCGTGCCGTCCACTGCCCGACGCTCGTCGTTCATGGACAACAGGATCCAATCCCACTCGCATCGGCCGCCGCCGCCGCACAGGCCCTCGGCGCTGAATTCGTGACGCTGGACGACTGCGGCCATGTGCCGTACGTCGAGCAACCCGCGCTGCTCTTTGCGGCCATACGTCGATTCCTTGCGGAGCCTCATGGTATCCTTCGGTCCAGTCACCCACACGCCACTGACAACCATTCCGGTTGACGGTCGCGCCGTCCGCGTGACGTTGCACACGGCGCACGACGGGATCGAACTGGTGGGTCGCCTGTTTTTCGCCGACGCCGACTGGGAGCACAGCGGGATCCCTGACCGCGGGGTGATTCCCGGTCGCACGCTGCACGATGTGGAAACGCGCGCGCGCGACCTGCGGCTGGAGGAGCTGGTGCAGCGCTACCGCCGGGCGAACGCCGAGAAGCGCCGGTTTCACGGGCTGCGTCAGCTGACGAATGAGTTGATCGCCAAGGTCCGGTACCTGAATCAGGTGGCCGTGAGCGTGCGCACCGGGCTGCTGGACGCCGAGGCGGCGGGACAGGAGATGGACCTGACCGAGGCCCAGATGGTGGAACTGGTGCGACAGGCGCAGCGCGTGGCGGGAATCGAAGGGTAGGGCGTGCTACGCGGCGGGCCAGTCGCACGGGCCTGCGTGCGCTAGATTTCCGCCCATGGACTGTCGCTCCGCCGCCTTTGCGCTGACCCAGATCGCCACGCTCCTCGAGCTGCACGACGAGGACCGTTTTTCGGTGCGGGCGATGCAGGCGGCGGCGCGCGCGGTCGCGTCGCATGGCGAGACGCCACTCACGGCCGCGCTGGTGCGCGACGGCGGCGTGGGAGAGGGGCTGGCGCCGGCCGCCATGGCGGTATTGCAGGACCTCGCCGACAGCAACGGTTCGTCGCTGCTGGAGCGCCTGCAGGAGGAGACCCCGGAAGGGTTGCTGGAAATGCTGCGCGTGCCCGGGCTCGGGCCGTCGCGTATCCGCGCCATCCACGACGGGCTCGACGTCGATACGCTGCTCGAACTCGAACAGGCGGC
>CANJOX010000186.1 GCA_947475795.1 Gemmatimonadota bacterium | reverse complement strand
TCGCGCACCGCCTCCACCATACCCACAAAGATGGCACGCCCCACGATGGCGTGCCCGATATTGAGCTCCTCGATCTCGGGGATCGCGGCCACGGGCCCGACGTTCTGCACGGACAGCCCGTGTCCCGCATGGACCGCCATCCCCAGCGACGCCCCCAAGGCCGCCGCGTCGGCCAAGGCCCGTAGGGTGCGGGGATCGGCCGGGGCATGGGCGTACGGGCCGGTGTGCAGCTCGATCGCGTCGGCGCCGAGGGCATGGGACTGGCGCACGGCGTTGGCCTCGGGGTCGATGAACAGACTGGTGCGCACCCCGGCGCGGTGGAGCCGCGCGATCGCGTCTCGCAGCTGGGGCTCGGCGCGCACCACGTCGAGTCCGCCCTCCGTGGTGACCTCCTCGCGTCGTTCCGGCACGAGCGTCACGGCGGCAGGGCGCAGCGCTTCGGCCAGCGCCAGCATCTCGTCGGTGGCGGCACACTCGAAATTCAGCACCGTGGTGACTTCGGCGGCCAACCGGCGGATATCGTCGTCCTGAATGTGACGGCGGTCCTCGCGCAGGTGCGCGGTGATCCCGTCGGCGCCGGCCTGCTCGCACAGGCGGGCGGCGGCCACCGGATCGGGCTCCGGGCTGCGGCGCGCCTGACGGACGGTGGCCACGTGATCGATGTTCACATACAAACGCTGGTAGCGGAGCGACATTACTGGGGTATCCGGTAGAAGATCGGGTGGGGTACCTTTCCCCCCGACGAACGGACGGACGGCCGCACGGTGCCCATGGGCCCCCCGGCGGTCCGATCCGTCAAGCTGGTCAACACCGTGGGTAGGAGGCCTGCGTGGTACGTATCAAGCGGTCGATGGAACGCGAGTCGTTGCGATTTGCCCTGCTCGCCGCCGTGGTCCTTGGCGCGGGCGCCTGTACGCGCACGATCCAGAGCACGGAGACGTCGATTCCCGGGGTCGCGGCGCCCGGTGTGCGTCCCGAGGCGCCCGACGCGATCGGGGCCGCCACGCCGAAGGCCGCCGTGGAGGGATTCCTCCGGGCGGCCAAGGCGCAGGACCTGCAAACCATGAGCGCGATCTGGGGCACCGCCAAGGGCGCGGCGCGCGATCAGATGAAGCGCGACGATCTCGAGAAGCGACTGATCATCATGCAGTGTACCCTCACGCATGACAAATGGATCTACCTCGAGGACCGTCCCCGGCTGCAAACCGGTGGCCGTCAGGCGTTTCAGGTGGAACTCACCCAGGGGCAGCGCTCCGCCAAGACGTCGATTCTCACGGTGAGCGGCCCGGGCGGCCGCTGGTTCCTCGAGGACATCGACCTCCTGCCGCTCAAGGAGTTCTGCCGCTGACCGTCGGCCCCGCGGGCTGGTGACGCTGGACACTCCGACTAGTATTCGGACAGTTCGACCAGGACCCCGCCGGTCGCGCTTGGATGGAGAAACGCGATGCGCTTCCCCTCCGCGCCCAGGCGTGGTGTGTCATCGATGAGTCGGAGGCCGGCATCACGGCAGCGCTGCAACGTGCCGTCGAGGTCGTCCACCGAAAAACACACGTGGTGAATACCGGGACCTCGCTTGGCAACGTACTTGCCGATCGGGGAATCCTCGGACTTCGCCTCGAGGAGCTCCACCAGCGATTCGCCGGCTGCCAGTCCCGCAATGGCGGCACCGTCAGCGTCGTCGAGTGGCACCTCGGGCAGGCCGAGGATATCACGGTAAAACGGAAGCAGCTCGTCGAGGGCACGCACGGCGATCCCGATGTGGGCGATGCGCGTGCCGCGGCGGACGGAATCGGTCATGATCGGCTTGGTCAATGCGGGCGTGAGCGAACTCCGAATTCTAATCCTGCACACCGGCGCGAGAGCAACCGGCGAACCCCGGGGGCCGCGCCAGCGGAGCACATGATGGCCAACGCAGTGGAAGTATCGGACGACAACTTTGCGACGGAAATCGAGCAGACCGCCGGGCTCGCCGTCGTCGATTTCTGGGCCACGTGGTGCGCCCCCTGCCGTATGATCGCGCCGATCGTCGAGCAGCTGGCCACCGAGTACGCGGGCAAGGCGAAGGTGGCCAAGCTCGACGTCGATCACAACCAGAAGACGGCCGCGCGTTTCAACGTGCGCTCGATCCCGACCATCCTGTTTTTCAAGGACGGCAAGCTGGTCGATCAGGTCGTCGGCGCGGTCCCGCGCCCGCAGCTCGAAGCGAAGTTCAAGGAGCACGCCTGAGCCACTCGGGCGACGCCCCCGGTTCGGCGGAGTCGGAGCGTCTCGCCTCCGATCTCGCCGACCGGGCCGCGACGCTCTGGCCCACCGCGGCCATCCCGGGGGCGCTGCATCTGGTCAGCACCCCCATCGGCAACCTCGGCGACATCACACTGCGCGCGCTCGCCGTGCTCCGGCAGGCGGCCGTGATCTGCTGTGAGGACACCCGGCACGCGCGCACCCTGCTCAACCGCTACGGCATCGACACGCCGACCATCGCGGTGCACGAGCACAACGAGGCCAGCGTCATTCCGCGGCTGGTTGCGCGGCTGCGGGAGGGGGAGCCTATCGCGCTCATCAGCGACGCCGGCACCCCGCTCGTGTCCGATCCGGGCGCGCGCCTCACCGACGCCGTCGCCGCCGCCGGGCTGCGCGTGGTGCCCATCCCCGGCGCCTCCGCCCTGCTGGCCGCTCTCGTGAGCGCCGGACTCGCGCCGCACCCGTTCACCATGCTCGGCTTTCCCGCCCGGAAGGGGCGTGAGCGCGAGGAGCAGCTGGCGCTCGCCGCGCGGCTGCCCCACACGGTGGTGCTGTACGAGTCCCCCAACCGTCTGGTCGACACGCTGCGCGATCTGGCGGCCATCGCCGGGGCCTCGCGGCCGGTGGCGGTGGCCCGCGAGCTCACGAAGCATTTTGAAGAAGTGCGGCGCGGAACGCTCGAGGACGTCGCCGCGTATTACGAGAGCACGCCACCGCGCGGGGAAATCGTGATCGTTCTGGGGGGCGCGTCCGTCGTCGCCCCGAGCGAAGACGGGCTCCGGTCGGTGGCGTTGGCGCTGCGTGGGGACGGCCTTCGCCCCCGCGAGATCGTCCAGCGACTCATGGACGAACACGGCGCCAGTCGCAACCTCGCCTACCGACTCGCCCACGACACCTGATGCCGCTTCCGGCCCGGCGTTTTCTTCGAATCGTTCTGCTCGCGGCCGTGGCCGGGACGTCGCTCGCCTTTACGGCCGGCGTCCATCGCCTGGCGGCCCGCGGCCCCGGTCGCTTGGCGATCGCGCGGGTGCAGTACGACGGCGGCGGGGACTGGTACGCCAATCCGTCCAGCCTCACGAATCTCATCGGCGCGATCGCCGAGCGCACCGCGCTCCCGATCGAGCGCGCCGAAGCGAAGGTCCGGCTCACCGACTCGTCGCTGTTCGATTTCCCCTTCCTGCATGTCACGGGGCACGGCGAGATCAAACTCACCGACGTCGAAGTGCGGCGACTGCGCGAGTATCTCACGCGCGGCGGTTTTCTGCATGTGGACGACAACTTCGGCCTCGACGAAAGTGTGCGCCGCGAGATCGCGCGCGTCTTCCCCGACCGGCCCTTGGTGGACGTCCCACACGGACACCCCATCTACCACCTCGTGTACGACTTCGAGAACGGACCGCCGAAGGTGCACGAACACGACGGCAAGCCGGCCCGCGGGATGGGGATTTTCATCGGTAACCGACTCGCGCTCTACTACACGTTTTCGGCCGACCTCGGGAACGGGTGGGAAGACGTGGGCACCTACCCGGATCCGCCGATGCTGCATGAACAGGCGCTGCGTATGGGCGTCAATCTCTTTACTTACGCCGTGACCAGCCGGGTGACCCCATGACCGCCCCGGCGTTACGTGCCACCGCCACCCTGGCCGACTCGCTGGAGGCGCGGCTCGCGCGTGAGCAGTCCACGTTGCGGGCGCGCGCCGTGGCGGCTGTGGTGCTGGCGATCATCGGGGTGGTGGCACTCAGCGCAGCCGCCAGCGCGTGGCTCATGGCCGACGGCCGCTGGATGACGCTTCCCCGTGCGGTGCCGGCGGCGCTGTGGATCGCCGCGGCCGCGCTGGCGGCGGCGCTGGCGGCCGTGCTGCGCCGGCGCAGCGCCGAGGTGCTCACGCTCACGTCGCTTGCGGGCGCGGTGGAACGCGAACAGGCGCTGCGGGCCGGCTCGCTGCGGGGGGCCCTCGAAGTGGGCGCCACCGGCGTGCTCGGCGCGCGGGCCTCGCAGGACGTGGCCCGCCGACTCGCCCCCGGCGCACTGGCGCCGCGGATCGCGGCCCGGATCGGTCGCGCGGTCACGGTGGCCGGCCTCACCGCGGCGGTGATGGTCGGCGCGCTGTCGTGGTCGGCGCGCCGCGCCCCCGACGGGTTTGCGGCCACGGTGCATCCGGTGCGCGCGTGGCGCGGGACGCTGCTCCCGGCGCTCGCGTTCGACCGGTTGCCCACGCTGGTGCCGCGCGGCATGCCGGTGTCGCTGCGCGTGCGTGCCGACGGGCGCCGGTCGATCACGGTCTCGCGCCGCGCCGAAGGTGAGGCGTGGCGCGACACCACGCTGCGCGTGCCGGCCGACGGGATCGCGACGCTGGCGCTGGGTCCCATGGGCGCGCCGGTCACAGTGCGTGTGAACGACGGACGGGCGCCCGAAGTGCAGGGGCTCATTACCGTGGCCGATCGCGGCTGGATCGGTGATGTGGCCCTCTTCAACAACTACCCCGCCTACCTGGGGCGGACCGACGAATCGATGGAGCCGGTGCCGCCGCTGCGGGTGCCACGCGGCACCCGCGTGCGCGTGACGGCGACGCTGCGTGGTGGCGCGCGCGATGCGATGCTCACCGACGGTCGCGACACCGTGCGTTTTCCGGCCGCCACGGGCGGCGGCGTTGCCGTGGCGGCCGTGCTGCCGCTCGACCGCGATGGTAGCTGGCAATGGATCGCGTCGGCGACGCCGCGCGCCGGTGCAGAAACGCTCCCCCCTGAGCTTCCCGACCCGCTCGTGTTCACCGTGGTGCCGGACAAGCTTCCCGAGGTGTCCATCGTGTCGCCGGCCACGGACACGGCGATCGGTCCCACCGGCCTCGTGCCGGTGTACATCGATGCGGCCGACGATCACGGCGTGCGTCACGTCGCGCTGGTGCTGTGGCGTGAACGGGCGGACGGCACGGGTGCGGTGACGCGTGAGCGGCTCGAGGTCGCGTCGCCCGCGGCCCCGATTTTTGAAGGGGGCGCCTCGATCACCCTCGACGGGCGCGGGCTCGAACCCGGCGACCGGCTGCACGTGACCGCCGTTGCCACCGACGATTCGCCGTGGCAGCAAACGGCCGTGAGCGCGGAAGTGCTGCTGCGGGTGCCGACGCTGACCGAACAGCGCGCGATGGCACGGGCGCTGGCCGACTCGCTGGCGTCGCAGGCGCAGCGCCTCGCGCAGCAGGAAAAGCGGCTGCAGCAGAACACCGACAACGCCGCGCGGAACCGCGATCTCAAGGGCGGCGGCAAGGCGGAGGACGCGCAGGCGAACGGCACGGCGAAGAGCGAGGGCGGGAAGAGTCAGTCCATGACCTTCTCGGCGGCCGAAAAGGCCAAGCAACTCGCGCGCGACCAGCAGCAGCTGGGGGCCAAGGTCGATTCGCTGCGGCTGAACGCCAAGGAGCTCGAATCGCGGCTCAAGAATGCCAACGCGCTCGATACCGCGCTGGCGTCGCGCATGAAGGACATCCAGAAGATGCTCCGTGACGCGATGACCCCCGAGATGCAGAAGCAGCTCGAGGAGTTGAACAAGAGCACCGACCGGCTGAGTGGCACCGACGCCCAGAAGTCGATGCAGCAGCTGGCCGAGCAGCAGAAGCAGATGCGCGAGCAGCTCGAGAAGAGCGCCGAGATGCTCAAGCGCGCCGCGCTGGAGGGGGCCATGCAGACGCTGCGTGACGACGCCACCGACCTGGCGAAGGCGCAGAAGCAGAGCGCCGATCGCATGGAAGGGCGCTCGCAGCAGGGAGCGGCCCCGGATCCCAAGGAGCTCGCCGATCGCGCGCGTGACCTCGAGCGTGACGTGCAGGCGTTGGCCAAGCGGCTCGAAGAGGCGGGCGCGAAGCAGGGCGCGCAGAAGACACGGGCGGCGCAGCCGCTGGTGAATCAGGCGGCCGAGGCCATGCGGAAGGCGGCGCAGACCCCGCCGCCGAACACGCCGAAGCAGCCCGGGGAGCCGGGCGCGCAGAGCGGCGAGAAGCCGGGTGAGCCGAAGCCGGGTGAGCCCAAGCCCGGCGAGCCGAAGCCCGGCGAGCAGGGCGAGCCGAAGGCCGGTGCGGAGAAGTCGTCCGGCCAGCCCAACGGCCAGCAGGGACCGCAGGGGAAGCCGCAGCCCGGTCAGCAAGGCCAGCAGGGGCAGCAAGGCCAGCAAGGGCAGCAAGGGCAGCAAGGGCAGCAAGGGCAGCAGGGGCAG
>CANJOX010000185.1 GCA_947475795.1 Gemmatimonadota bacterium | reverse complement strand
GTGCGCGGGCCACACCGTGGGCGCGAGCTGCGACAGCACCCACCACAACGCCAGCGACAACAGCAGCGCCGCCGCAAGCCAGGCGCCCAGCGTGACCACGCCGCGCCACGTACCGCGCACATCCGAGGCGCTCAGGTGCATCGACCCGCCCACCGACAGGCTCACGTAGGCGAACAGCGCCCAGCGCCACAGTGGCACATCGGCGAGATCGGCCATGTGCGCCACCGGCACCCCCAGCAGCAGCCGCGCCGCCAGCAACAGCACGGCCGCGCCGGCGAGCAGTGGCGCGAGACCGATCACGATCGTGCCCACGCGCTGAACCGCGCTGGCCGGATTGTAGGAGTGTTCCACCGACCCCAGCGCGCCATCCGTGGCCGAGGGATCGAACCACTTTACGCGATGCACGCGATGGCCGAAGAGTACGCAGGCGATTACGTGACTCCCTTCGTGCACGATCGTGCCCGGCAGCCCGAACAGGTACAGCTGCAGGCGACGCCCGAAGAGCTGCGACGACTGCCGCGCGAGCGCCTGCGCCGACCAGTGCATGGCGAGCAGCGTCAGTGCGAGCAGCGCCACGGAGGACAGGAGCGGTGCGGCGGGCGCGAGCCGTGACCAGTCGATCAACCGGATCGTTGGCTTGCTGAGTGGGCCGTACCTCCCACGTAGTCCGGAGACGGCTCCTTGACCCGGGCGGACGGCTTTCTAGCCGCACGCATTGTCCCGCGCACCAGCAAGGGATCGGTTTTCGACGCCGTCCAGCGCTCGCTGTCTGGCGACACGAGATCGCCGTGTCGCACGATCGTACCGCGCAGGAATCCTGCGGGAGAGACGGGGGCTCCGGTTGGCGCCTGCGGGGCCGCAGGCTGTGGCTTGCTCATTCGAATCTCCGCGGTCGTTTCCGAAGTCGTCATTGAAATCTGACCATAGACGGATATTCCACCAACCGCACCCCGCTGCCGCCCCCCACCCAACCCGCTAGCTTTCCCCCAATGGAAACGGAAAAGCTCTACACGCTGGTCGGACCCGACGGCTCCCGCATCACCAGCACCACCAAGGGCACCCTCGGCGGCTATCGCAAGGAACGCCGCTACGGCCGCCTCGACTGCAAGGTGGCGCGACGGGCCCTGGCCAACGGCGCCCTCTATGCGCAGCAGCGCGTGTTTTTCGCCGACGAAGCCACCGCCATCGCCGCCGGCTACCATCCGTGCTCGGCGTGTATGCCCGAGCAGTACAAAGCGTGGCGCGCCGCCGGCGGCCATTCCGCCCGCCCATAAAATCACCCTCGGCCACCCAAAACCCACCACCCACTACCCCACGCCCACAGCCCCGTTGGCAACGGCGGGCCATGAGCTACGGGCTCTTGGCGTGAGGTGATGGGTACTGGGTTCTGCGTACTGGGTTGGCCGGTCGCCCAGCACCCGCCGTGACCGCCGCGTAGTGTTGGGTATGCTGCTCCTCCTGACGTCGCCGCGCCGCGCCCTCGCGACGGGCCTCTGGGCCCTCGCCCTCGCCCTCCCCGTGTACACCGCCCGCGCCCAGTCGTCGGGCCAGGGACCGAGCCCCGACCCGGCGCTCACGACCGTCAATCCCGAATCGGTGCCGCGCCCCGTCATGCGTGCCGTTCGCGCCACCGGCCCGATCGTGGTGGACGGCACCCTCGACGAGGCCGCGTGGCGTACCGCGCCGGTGCTCACCGACTTCGTGCAGCAGCTGCCGAACACCGGACGGCAGGCGCGTTTCCGCACCGAGGTGCGGGTGCTCTACGACGCCACCAACCTGTACGTGGCGGGCGTGAACTTCGACCCGGAGCCCGCGAAGGCGATCACGGTGGGACTCGAGCGCGACTTCGTCTCCACGAACAGCGACATCTTCGGGCTGGTGCTCGACACGTTCAACGACAAGCGCAACTCGTTCCTGTTCATCGTGAACCCCAAGGGCGCGGTGCGCGACGAGCAGACGTTCAACGACTCGCGCAACGTGGTCGATGCGTGGGACGGCATCTACACCGTGCGGACCGCGCAGCAGGACTCCAGCTGGACGGTGGAGATGACCATTCCGCTCAAGACGCTGCGCTTTGACGCCACGCGTGATCCGCAGACGTGGGGGATCAACTTCATCCGCCGCGTGCGTCGCGTGAACGAAACGTCGTACTGGGCGCCGCTCGAGCGTCAGTACCGCCTGCATCGCATGTCGAAGGCGGGCACGATGGAGGGGATCACCGGACTCCGGCAGGGACGCAACCTGCAGATCAAGCCGTACGCGTTGGCCGGCAACTCCGTGGGGGCGCAGGTCCCGGCCGCCTCGCTCGGCAGCAAGGCCGACGTGGGTGGCGACCTCAAGTTCGGCGTCACGCCGTCGCTCACGCTCGATCTCACCTACAACACCGACTTCTCGCAGGTCGAAGTCGACCAGCAGGTGGTCAATCTCACGCGCTTCGGCATTCTCTTCCCCGAACGGCGCGAGTTCTTCATCGAAAACTCCGGCTCGTTCACCTTCGGGGACGTGGCCGAACGCAACTACCGCATGGGCGCCGCGCTGAGCGACTTCACGCTCTTCAATTCGCGCCAGATCGGCCTCACCGCCGACGGACTGCCCATCCCGATCGCGGGCGGCGGCCGCCTCACGGGGCGCGTGCACGGCTGGGAAGTGGGGCTGCTGGACATGCAGACGCAGCGGTCGGGCACCTCCCCCACCGAGAACTTCGGCGTGGCCCGCGTGCGCCGGAACATCTTCGGCAACTCCGACATCGGACTGCTGGCCGCCAACCGCCAGGCCACCGACAGCAGCGGCCGCTACAACCGCTCCTATGGCGTCGACGCGAACATCCGCCTGCTCGGCAACCTGATCATCAACTCCTACCTCGCCGTCAGCGACGCCGACACCGCTGCCTCCGACGGCACCGCGGGACGCATCTCGGCGGCCTACCGCGGCAAGCTCTGGAACACGTCGGCGATGTACAAGCGCGTCTCCGATCAGTTCGACCCGGGCATCGGCTTCGTGCGCCGCCGCAGCTTCCAGCAGCGCTACGCGACGGCGGGTATTCACGCGCGCCCGAAGCTCGCCGGGGTGCAGGAGCTGAATCCGTTCGTCGAGGCCGACGTGTACACCGATCTCGATGGCGGTGCCCAGTCGCACCAGTTCACCGCCGGACTCGATGTGTTTTTTCAGCCCGACGGCGAACTCAAGCTCGAAGTAAACGACTGGTTCGACCGGCTCGACCGCCCGTTCACCCCCTTCGCGGGACGCAGCATCCCCGTGGGCCGCTACAACTTCCGCAACGCCAAGGTCACGTACGTCTCCACGCAGCGGTATCCGGTGTTCGGCACCGCCAGCGTGCAGACGGGTGAGTTCTACGACGGCACCAACCAGACGCTGAGCGGTGGGCTCACGTGGCGTCCGCGCTACGATGTGAGCATCGAAGGGACCTATCAGCACAACGACGTCGCGCTGGCCAGCGGCACCTTTGCCGCCGATCTGGCGGGGATGCGCCTCAAGTACGCCTACTCCACCACGCTCTTCGGCAGCGCGTTCGTGCAGTACAACACGCAGACCCGCAGCTTCGTGACCAACGCCCGGCTGGCGTGGCGCTACGCGCCGCTCAGCGACCTGTTCCTGGTGTACACCGAACGGCAGAACACCTTCACGCACGTACGCAACGAACGGTCGGTGGCAATCAAGCTCACGCGCATGGCCGCGTTCTAGCAACAGCCACAGCCACGACAACAGCCGGAACACGGATATCGCGGATGAGACGGAATCAACACGGATCAGCGAAAAGCGCTGTTGGCTTATCCGTGTTGCTGTCGGGTCACGTGCAAGAAATCGATCCCGGCGTAGATTCGGACATGCCTTCCTTCAGCCTTCGCCCCGTTCGGGGCCCCGTTGCCGTGACCGCCGCCGTGGCCGCCGCGCTGACGGCCCTGCTCGTCGTGCCGCACACCGTGCTCCATGCGCAGCCGGCCTCGCCGAGTCGCAGCTATCCGCAGCTGCTGTCGCTCTTCACCGAGTGGCGCTCCTTCGAAGAGCCGCCGCGCGTGGGCGGGGTGCCCGACTACACGCCCGCGACTACGGCGCGGCGCCTCACGGCCCTCGGGGTGCTGCAGCGGAAGCTGCAGGCCATCGACACCACCGGCTGGCGCGTCCCCGAACAGGTGGACTGGCACCTCGTGCGCGCCGAGATGAACGGCATGCAGTATCACCTCACGGTGCTCAAGCCGTTTGCGCGCGATCCCGCGTACTACGCCTCGGTGCGCACCGAAGAGAGTGACACGCCCGCTGAAGAAGGACCGACGATTCACGGCGCGATCCGCTTGTGGCGCTATCCGGTGTGGCCGCGCACGGTGCTCGATACGTCGCGTGCCCTGAGCGCCGACGAATCCCGCCGTCTCGGCGCGCAGCTGGCCTCCATTCCGCCGCTGCTCACCACGGCGCGCACCCACTTGGCCAAGGGCAACGCCAAGGACCTCTGGGTGGGCGCCGAGCGCACCTTCGAGGAACAGCACGAGGCGCTGGGGACGCTCGCCGAACGCGTGCGCGCCACCACCCCCGGTGACACGGCGCTGCTGAGCACCGTGGCGCGCGCCGCGGCCGCCACGGAGTCGTTCACGGCGTGGCTGCGCACCGAAGCCCCGAAAAAGACCGGCCCCAGCGGCATCGGCAAGGCGCAGTACACGTGGTTCCTGAAGAACGTGCTGCTCGTGCCACTCACGTGGGAGGACGAAGTCACGATCACGCGCCGTGAACTCGCCCGTGCGCACGCGTCGCTCCGGCTCGAAGAGACGCGCAACGCGAAGCTGCCGCCGATGCCGGTGGCGGGGTCGGCCGCCGAGTTCGCGACGATGCAGGCCGAGGCGCTGCCCAAGTACATGCAGTTCTTCCGCGATCAGGGCATCGTGACGGTCGAACCGTGGATGGAGCGCGCCCTGCGCGAGCGCTTCCAGTCGTATTCGCCCGAGGCCACGCGCAACTTCTTCTCGCAGGCCACGCACCGCGATCCGCGCACGCTGTGGACGCACCTCTGGCACTGGTGGGACAACGGCCGCTTCCGCGAACATCCGCACGCCAGCCCCATTCGACGCACCCCGCTGCTCTACAACGTGTGGATGAGCCGCGCCGAGGGGATGGCCACGTCGATGGAAGAATGGATGATGCAGGCGGGGCTCTACGACAGTTCGCCGCGTTCGCGCGAGATCGTCTGGACCATGCTCGCGGCGCGCGCCGCCCGCGGTCTCGGCAATCTGTACGCGCACTCGAACGAGCTCACGATGGCCGACGCCGCGTCGATGCACGTGAGCTGGACGCCGCGTGGCTGGATGCGCCGCGATCCGCTGCTCGGATTCGAGCAGCATCTGTATCTGCGGCAGCCCGGATACGGCGCGAGCTACGTGACCGGAGGGCGCCTGATGGAGGAGACGATGGCCGAGCGCGCCCGCCAGCTCGGCAACGCCTTCACCATGCAACGCTTCTTCGACGAAGTGAACACGGTCGGGATGATCCCCGTGTCACTCGTGTATTGGGAACTCACCGGCGATGCGCGGATGATCCGCGAACTGCAGCCCGGGGTGGGACCGCGCCCGTTCCGGTAACGGGCGACTGGTCAGGCTGTCTTGTGCTTGGCCAGACGCGGGAACCAGTTGAGCAGCTTCACGGCGGCGACGACTTCCGGCCGTAGCGTCCAGCGCGTCTGCGGCGCTTCGGCGCCGCCGTCGGCGAACGTGGCAAACACCGAGGCCTGCGGCGCCTTCGGGGGCACGGTGTACAGCAGACGGCCGGCAAGCTTCGCGCCGAACCGGCCGTAGTTGAGATTCACCGCGCCCGGCTTCTCGAAACCGGCGGCGTCGGCGAGTTCGGTGGTCGTGAGCGTGTAGTCGGGGGCCAGACAGTGCGCGCGCAGCATGCTCCACTGCGCATCGGAGATCGTGTTGGCCACGTGCAGCAGGCGCAGCGCCTTG
Source organism: Gemmatimonadota bacterium (assembly GCA_947475795.1). The sequence goes on along the minus strand of CANJOX010000185.1, from coordinate 509 downwards.
TGATACTCGGTCGATGTGGGCATCGCCGCCGCCGTCGGTGCGGCAGCCGGGGTCGCTGGGGTCACGGGCAAATCTCCTGAAAAGAGGTACAGCCGCGCTGAGGAGATCGCCGCCGTCACATCGCACACATCACGTCAACACGCGGATCACACGCCGACGGACGGGAAAGGCACCTGCATGCTACCCTTGGAACATCCCTCAGGTCGTCCCCGCGCGCAACGGCCCACGGCGAATCGTCACCCGATTCCCATCGATAGCGGCCGTGCGACGTCACAATTGTGCTGGTTTCCGCACCTTCACACCCTCCCGTTCATGACCTCCGTCACTGGCGGCATCGCGAGTCATGCGGCACGCCGCATCACACGCCGCATCACACGCCATATCACACAGCGCACGATCGTCGCCATCGCGGGCGTGGCCGCGTCCTGTGCGGTGCTCGGTGCGCAGCAACAACCACCGGCACCCTCAGCTGCGCAACCTCCGGCAAGCACGTCCGCGGCCAGCGGCGC
>CANJOX010000184.1 GCA_947475795.1 Gemmatimonadota bacterium | reverse complement strand
TCGGCGCGGGGAGGAATGACGGCGCCGGTGTGATCGACGAGCACGATCTGCGCGGCGTCTTCGGCGGAAATTCCGAACGAACCGTTCTTGCGGACGGTGATGGTAATGGGCATGAAACAGTCGGGAGTAAGGAGTAAGGGGTCCGGAGGCGAACGAGCGTTGCTACTCGGTGCCCTCTGAATCGCTCTGGGCGGCGAACCGCTTGAGACGGGCAATCATGGCGGACAGGCCGGATTCACGGGCACCGAGGCCGATGTCCTGCATGAGCAAGCGCACGACGTCGCCCGGAAGTGCCAAGGTAACCGCCGGCAGCTGGTCGTTCACGGCGGCGAAGGTCATGGCGAGGACCGCGGCCACGGTCGGTGACTGCCGCGCATTCACGTCAGCGTAGAAGTGCAGGGTGCCGTCGGCCTGCCGTTCGGGAAAGATGTCCACGCGGGTCTGGCATTCCGGGACGGTGAACGCCGCCCGGTCCAGCTCGGCCAGCCGGGCCGGCAGCGGTTCCAGCTTCTTCGACCACCCCAGCAACGCCTGCATCTTGTCTTCCCGCTCGAGGAGGCGGAACTGGCGCAGCGTGCGGGCCAGCGCGTCGGGGAGTGCCGCGGCGGGCACTGCCGTCTCGGGCAGCGCGGGGCTGCCAGTGGGCGATGGGGTGGCGTGGGACATCCCGGAATGCAATGTTGCGACGGTCGACGGGTCAAGCGTGGCCGGTCGCGGCAGGGTCTCTCTTTCGTGAGTCCGGGCGTGATGGTGCGTGCAACGCGGGTGGTGGTACTCGCCTCGGGCGTGATCGCCGGGTGTCTGGTCGCGGGCTGCAGCGGGCCGGCGGTGCCCGACATGGCGGTGGGCACGCTCGAGGTGGTCGAGGTCGACGTCGGGCCGCTGCAGCCGGCGCGGGCGCTGCAGGTGCTGGTGCAGGAAGGTGACGTGGTGCGCGCCGGTGACACGCTGGTGTTGTTCACGACGCCCACGCTGGCCAGCGCCACGGCACAGGCGGACGCGCGGGCGGTGGCCGCCCGCGAAGCGTCGCGCGAACTGGCGCGTGGCGCCCGCCCGGGTGAAATCAACCGTGCCGCCGCCGAGCTGCGCGTGACCGAGGCCGACGCCGAGCGCACGGCGGCGGATCTGGCGCGTCTCGAACCGCTGGCCGCGGCCGGCGACGTGAGTCGGGCGTCGTTGGATGCCGTACGGGCCGCGGCGCGCGCCGCGGCGGGACGTCGTGATGCGGCGCGCGAAGCGCTCCGGCTGTTGGAGGCCGGGGCCCGCTCCGAGCGGCGCGTGGCCGCGGCCGCGGAAGCGCGCGGAGCGGCGGCCGCCGCCGAGGGGTGGCGGGCCACGGCCAGTGACCTCGTCCTGCTGTCGCCGGTGAACGGGGTGATTTCGAGCCGCAACGTGGAGCCGGGCGAAGTGCTCGCCGCCGGTCAAAGTGCGGTGACGGTGTCGCAGCCGTCGCGTCCGTGGGCCCGCATCTACGTCTCGCAGTTCGTGCTCCCCACCCTGCATCCGGGCGATTCGCTCTCCGCGCAACTCGATGGCGACAGCACGGTGTTCCGCGGCCGCATCGCGGCGATCGCGTCGCGGGCCGAGTTCACCCCGCGGGTGGCGCTCACCGACAAGGAACGCGCCGACCTGCTGTTCGGTGTGAAGGTGGAGTTCGCCGATACCACGCAGCGACTGCGCGCCGGCATGCCGATTTCCGTGCGGCTGCCACGCACCGCCAAGTGATCGAGCCGGTACCGGCCGACGGAGCGCCCGCCGGCTCCCCCGTCGTGCGGACGCGGGCCCTGCGGAAAGCCTACGGCGAACTGGTGGCGGTGGCCGGACTCGATCTGGAGATCGCGCGCGGCGAGGTGTTCGGATTGCTCGGCCCCAACGGATCGGGCAAGACGACCACGATTCGCATGCTCTGCGGACTCGTGGTGCCCACGAGTGGCTCGGCGGAGGTGGCGGGACTCGACGTCGAGACGAACACGGAGGGGGTGCGTCGGCGCATCGGCTACATGTCGCAGCGCTACGGGTTGTACGACGAACTCACGGTGGCGGAGAATCTCCGCTTCTATTCGTCGGTGTATGGTCTCGTGGGGCACGATCGCGACGTGCGGCTGGCGGAGCACGTGGAATCGCTGGGGCTTGGCGCGCGATTGCACCAGCGTGCGGGGACGCTCAGCGGCGGGTGGAAGCAGCGACTCGCGCTCGCGTGCGCCACGGCGCATCACCCGGATCTGGTGTTTCTCGACGAGCCCACGGCCGGTGTCGATCCGGCGGCCCGTCGGACGTTCTGGGAAACGATCTATCAGCTGGCGCGCGAAGGCACGACGATTCTGGTCACCACGCACTACATGGACGAAGCCGAGCGCTGTCAGCGGCTCGCGTTTCTGTCGCGCGGGCAGTTGATCGGTCTCGGCACCCCGGCGGAAATCGTGAAACAGTTCAACGCCGAGAAGGTGGAAGACGTGTTCGTGATGCTGCAGCAGCGCGATGAAGCGGACGAAGCCATGGCCGCACCATCGGGGCGTTCGTGAAGACGCTGTTCGAGCGCGTGCGCCGCTGGACCGTGTGGCCGATGCTCTGGAAAGAGTTTCTGCAGCTGCGTCGGGACCGGCTCACGTTCGCGATGATGACCGGGTTGCCGGCGATGCAGCTGCTGCTGTTCGGGTACGCGATTCAGACCGACGTGCGACGATTGCCCACGGTGGTGCTGGATGAGTCGCGCACCAGTGAGAGTCGTGCGCTCATTCAGGTGCTCGCCAATACCGACAACTTCACGTTTGTCGCGTCGGTGCCCGACCGCGCGTCCGCGAAGCGCTGGATCGAGCGTGGTGCGGCGCGTGTCGCGCTGGTGATTCCCCCGGAGTATCAGCGCAACATCCGGAGCGGACACACCGGCGTCGCCCAAATGCTGATCGACGCGGCCGATCCGCAGAGCTCGGGCGCGGCCATCGCCGGTGCACAGCTGGCCGCGCAGGCGCGCGGTGCGCAGCTGCTGGCCTCGCAGTACAAGATCCGTCCGCCGGTCGAGATCCGCGTGCGTCCGTGGTACAACCCGGCCCAGAAGAGCGCGACGTTCATCGTGCCGGGCATTGTGGGGATTCTGCTCACGATCACGATGACGCTGATCACCAGTACCGCCATCGTGAAGGAGCGGGAGCGCGGCACGCTCGAGCAGCTCATTGTCACGCCGATCAGTCGGACGAGTCTGATGCTCGGGAAGCTCGTGCCGTTCGTGTTGGTGGGCTACGTGCAGATGTCGGTGATTCTGATGCTGGGTGTGACTTTCTTCGATATCCCGATCATGGGCAGCCTCGGACTGCTCTATGCGCTGGCGCTGGTCTTCATCGTGGCCAGTCTCGGGGTCGGGCTGCTCATCTCCACGGTGGCGCGCAGTCAGGTGCAGGCGATGCAGCTGAGTTTCTTCTTTATGCTGCCGAACATTTTGTTGTCCGGCTACATCTTTCCGCGCGCCGCGATGCCGGAGCCGGCGCAGTGGATCGGCGCCGTGCTGCCGCTCACGTGGTTTCTGGACATCCTGCGTGGGGTGATGCTCAAGGGCGTCGGCATGCGTGATCTGTGGACACAGCTGGGCGTGCTGTCGGTGGCCGCCACGCTGTTGCTGGTGGTGTCGGTGCGGCGGTTCTCGAAGACATTGGACTAGGCGGCGGTCGGTGAACCGTGACGACGTCATGTGAAATCTTCTCGAAAAACGGTACGAGAAACGTCCACTCAACACGACCTCGCTTCGCGTGGGGGATGACCAACAGCAGAAGGCCCCGCCGGTGCTTGCCGGCGGGGCCTTCTGCTGTTGACTCACGACTGCCAGAATGCGGTGGTCAGCTCTGGCGGCGGCGACGCGACACGATGCCGAGCGCCAGCAATCCGGTCGCCATCAGCAGGTACGCGGACGGTTCCGGCGCCACAACGGGTGTCGAGGAGCGATCCACGTCGAACTTGATGAACGCGTCAGCGAGCCTATTCGAGCCGATACCGCCATTGCCGAAAGACACATCCATGGTGCGATACAGGTCTAACGCCGGCGCATTCGGATTGACGGCGACCTGATTGGTGTACAGGACCTGCGTGTTCCAAATATCTGCGCTTACGGCAATTGCGCATGGTCCAGCAAGTACGGCATCGCAGAAATCGAAGCCACGTCCGGAGCCCGGAGTACCGCCGTTGGTCCCTTCACTCGAGGTCGATCGATTGCCACGATCGAACAAGAAATTGGTCGTGCCGGCATCGAAGACTAGGCGCGTGAGATTCTGCCCGGCTGTGTTGTTCAGCAGCCAGCCAAGCGTGTAGGTCGGAGTGCTGCCGATTCCCGCGATGGTCAAATCGCTGTCCTGCCAGCCAAACAACCCGGAACCCAAAGATCCAAAGGTTAATGCGTTGGTTTTCGAGCCCCAGTAGGCCGTCAATGTGACGCCGGAAAGCTGGTTGGCCGTTACGCCACTGCTGATCGGGCCATCGGTGTAGTACGTGGTGCCCGGGGACGACGTAACGGTCTGGGCGGACAACGCGTTCGGTATCGCCACGAGCGCGGCCGCAACGAGGAACTTGAACTTCATGAGGACTCGGAGGGTGTGATAGGGAATACGCCTCTCCTATGCTCAGCAATTTACGGGCCGAGAGATTGCGGCCAGGATGCGTGATTGAGAGTGGGAGTGATTGCTACGTGATGGAAAGTTAATGTTATTGGATGCAACGCCTTACGGGAACGTCGATCTCATACTTTCTCGGCGACGTTATTTCCACATTCCGAAGTGGTGTGGCGGTGGCGCCACAGCCGCGGGTGTCCACGCATCAGCACGGGCCTCGGCCCAGCAGGTCAAGGGGCCAGAGTCGTTGAACCGTACGGCGGTTTTCCAAGACGCTGGAGTGAGCCTACTCGTGCCCCTTCACCGGATGCGGGCGATACGACGCCTCCAGTCGCGAGATCTCGTCGGCCGACAGCACGATGTCGACGGCGCCGAGGGCGTCCTCCAGCTGATACATCTTCGTCGCCCCGATGATCGGCGCCGTGACGGCCGGCTTGGCGAGCAGCCAGGCCAGCGCGATCTGGGCCATCGGGACGCCGCGTTCAGTGGCGATCGCGCGCGTGGCGTTTACGATCTCCCAATCCTTCTCGCCTTCGTACAGCCCCACGGCGTAGGCGTCGGTGGAGGCACGCGTCGTCGAGGCGCGGTCGTCGAGGGCTGTGCGTGTACCGGCCAGAATGCCGCGGGCCAGCGGCGACCACGGCAGCACCGCGATCCGCTCGGCTTCGCACAGCGGAATCATCTCCCGCTCTTCTTCGCGGTAGATGAGGTTGTAGTGGTTCTGCATGCTCACGAAGCGCGACCAGCCCTTTAGGTCTGACGTGCCGAGGGCGCGGGCGAACTGCCACGCCCAGCCGGAACTCGCGCCGATGTAGCGCACCTTGCCCGACTGGACGAGATGGTCGAGGGCAGCGAGCGTCTCCTCGATCGGGGTGTGCGCATCGAAGCGATGGATCTGGTACAGATCGATCGTGTCCACGCCCAGGCGCCGGAGGCTGGCCTCGCACCCCTGCACGATGTGCTTGCGGGAGAGTCCGCGCATGTTCGGGCCGGGGGCCATGGGCTGGTAGACCTTGGTGGCCAGCACGATCTCGTCCAGGCGCCCGTACTCCCGCAGCGCCCGTCCCGTGACCTCCTCGCTCATGCCGAGGGCGTACATGTCGGCGGTGTCGAAGAAATTGATCCCCGCCTCGATGGCACGCCGGAAGAACGGGCGGGAATCCTCTTCGCTGAGCACCCAGGGGCGCCAGGCGGGAGTGCCGTAGCTCATGCAGCCAAGGCAGAGGCGGGAGACGGTCATCCCGGTGGAGCCGAGCGTGGTGTAGCGCATGGGACGGGGGCGCGGGAAAGAAATCCGGGAACGGAAATCCGGGAACGGAAATGCCCGTTTGTTGATAGAATGTATTCACCTTTGCCCCCCGACCCCGCTGCCATGCTGATCCGCCGTCCCGAAGACATCCCGTCGTCCGAGATCACCTCGGAGACCGTCTACCAGAACCGTCGTGCCTTCGTCGGGACTGCCGGCGCGTTGGCGCTGGGCGGCCTCATTGCCCCGTCCGTGCTGGAGGCCATGGCCTACGGTGGCGGGTCGGCGCGCGCCTACCCGGGGCTGCAGCAGGACGACAAGCTGACGCCCGAAGAGGACGCGACCAGCTACAACAACTACTACGAGTTCGGGACCGGGAAGGACGAGCCGAAGGAGCTCGCGAAGGACTTCCGGCCGATGCCGTGGACGGTGAACGTCGAGGGGCTCGTGAAGAAGCCGCGGCCGTTCTCGTTCGATGAGCTGGTAGGGAAGCTGCCGGTGCAGGACCGGGTCTATCGCCATCGCTGCGTGGAAGCGTGGTCGATGGTGATCCCGTGGCAGGGGGTGCAGCTCAAGGACGTCGTGGCGCGCTGCGAGCCGCTGCCGGGGGCCAAGTTCGTGGAGTTCACCACGCTGTACGACCCGCGCCGGATGCCGGGGCAGGCCCGGGCCGTGCTGCCGTGGCCGTACAAGGAGGCGCTGCGCCTCGACGAAGCCAAC
>CANJOX010000183.1 GCA_947475795.1 Gemmatimonadota bacterium | reverse complement strand
TGCGCACGACGCCCGACAAACCCAGCGCCCGCGCCCGCTCACGGACGAACCAGCGGAAGCCGACCCCCTGGACCTCACCCTCGACGCGATAGCGCCGGACCGCGACGGCCATCAGCGCACCGAGGTCAAGCGATCCTCACGAGGGCCGAACGCCGAGGAGGGCCGCCAGCGCGGCAGCGAGGACGGCGGCATCCCCGAGACGCGGTTCGTATCCCGTCAGCGAGAGTTCGCCGTCGCGAACCCGACGTGCCAACAACTCAAGCGCGCGAGCCGCGGCTTCAGCCCCGTCTGTACCAGACCGTCGTGCTTGGTCCGCCCACGGCTCAATGTTGGCCGGAGGTGCCGCCATCTCGGGCGCCCCCGAATCACCGGAGGAGGTCGGCGCAACAGACGGAGACGGGCCAGACGTGCGCGCCGACGACCGAGGCATGATGTCGATGAGATCGTCATCGCTCCATGCTGGCAGGAACTCCGGCGCCACCGCACTCTCAAACAGCCCGTCGGACTCAAGCGCACGGCGCATGACGGCCCCACGTCCATGAAAATCGTGCGCCAGCGCCTCCAATTCCTGCGCTGCGTCACCGAGCGCCCAATCGTCTGTCGGCGACTCCACCGCCGGCACCGCGAACGGGGTCGCCGACCTTGGGGCGGGTTCTTCGGCGAATCCCGTGTCGGCCATCGCGGCCAGGAATGACGGCGCGATTTCCCGTTCCGGAAACGGCGGCGGTTCGATGGCGCGCATCGGCAGTGCCGGCGTCGCCGCCAGAAAGGCGTCGATCCACGGAATGGCCGGCGCGACTCGTGCTACCTCGGGAGTGGCCGCCTCGACCTCAGGCGTGCCCCACGCTCCCGCCGCGACGGTGCGGGTCTCCTCGCCGGCTCGGTCCAACGGCAGCGGCGCAACGGCGCGTTCGAGCGACGGCCTCCCGCGCCACGGTGCCGGGATGTACGGTGCCATTTGTACCGACACGCCCATCCCGTCCCGGGCACTGCGGGCACTGGTGCTCAGCGGAGACGCATAGGGAGCGACCATGACGGGCACCTCGGCGCTGCGGCGTGCGGTGGAGTCGATCGTGGACATGGCGTGGTCAGACCGTGGTGGTCGAAGATGCGCGGTCGAGAGGGCGTACGCAAACGTACGCACCTTTTTGAACCGTCAGGCCGGCCAACCACCGGCTCCTATCAAGGGGACGAAGCGCACCGGAACGATGTCACGGCTTTCCAGTGCCCCGTTGCGTTTGATGAGGAGCGTGAGCATCTGCTCCTCCCGATCACCGAGCGGAATCAGCATCCGGCCCCCTTCGGCCAACTGCTCCTCGAGCGCCACCGGGACGTGTGGAGCCCCGGCGCTGACCACGATGCCGTCGTACGGCCCGTACTCGCGCCACCCCAGCGTGCCGTCCCCCAGCAGTAACGACACATTGCGCACGCTGGCCTGCTGCAGAATCGGGCGCGCTTTGTCGAGCAACGCCGGAAAGCGCTCGATCGAGAACACTTGCGCCGCCAACTCCGCCAAGAGCGCCGTCTGGTACGCCGACCCGGTGCCGATCTCGAGCACCTTTTCCCGGCCGGTCAGCATGAGTTGTTCAAGGGCGCGCGCGTGGACGTACGGCTGTGAGATCGTCTGCCCGCTGCCGATCGGCAACGCCGAATCTTCATACGCACGGTGGCGCACGGTCGGTGGGACGAACAGATGCCGCGGCACCTGATCGAAGGCGCGCAGGACCGCCAGATCGCGGATTCCCTTGTCCTGAAGGGCCTCGACCAGCCGACGACGAGCGCCGCGGAACTCCGGCTCTACAGAGGACGCCACCAGTCCGTCGCTGTATCGAGCACATCACGGTGCGTGAGATCGAGATGGAGCGGGGTCACCGAGATGTATCCGTCGTGCACAGCGCGGAAGTCCGAGTCATCCGGGCCACTCCACTCCACACTGCCACCGCCGATCCACAGAATCTCACGCCCCCAGGGATCCTTCATCTTGGTGATGGAATCACTGAACACGCGTCGACCCAACCGGGTAAGGCGGACCCCCTTGATCTGGTCGCCTGCGACGTTCGGGAGATTCACGTTCAGCAGCGTCTCCCGCGGAAACGCGGGGAGCGCCATCAGATGCTTGAGCAGATCGCGCAGAATGTTGATCTGCGTGTCGAGCAGCGATTCGGCCCGCATCAGGCTGCCCGCGAACGATACCGCAATTGAGGGAATACCGAGGGCGAGCCCTTCCATCGCGGCCGCCACCGTGCCGCTGTACAGCACGTCCTCACCCATGTTCGGACCATGGTTGATCCCGCTGATGACGTAGTCCGGCCGCGCGTCCAGCAGGGCCTCGCACGCCAGCATCACGCAATCGGTGGGGGTCCCGTCCACCTGCCAACGGTGCTCACCCAGACGAACGGGGCGCAACGGATGGTGCAGCGTGAGGGAGTGGCTGGTCGCACTCTGCTCGCGATCGGGCGCGACCACACTGAGATCGCCGAGTGACTGACAGGCCTGCTCCAGCACCCCGAGTCCCTTCGCCAGAATACCGTCGTCGTTGCTGAGTAGAATGCGCATGGGATGGGGAGGAGTACGGAAGGAAAGGGAGCGTGCGGACCGGTCAACGGGCCCGCGGCGCCGGCCGGTCGTCAAGGAGCGCCTGCAACTCCGCCAGATCACGCTCGATGCTGGCCAACGCCTCGACTTCAAGCGCCGCGCGCGCCGCCGTTCGCAGCGAACCGCCCTTACGGTGTTCGTCGAGCTTTTGCCGGGCACCGTCAATCGTGTACTTCTCGGTGTACAGCAGGTGCTTCACCATCAGAATCAGCTCCACTTCACGCCGCGCGTACACCCGGTTGCCGCTCCGGTTCTTCGCGGGATTGAGCGGCTTGAACTGGCTTTCCCAATACCGCAGCACGTGCGGCTTGAGGTCAGTCAGCGAGCACACGTCGCCGATGGAGTAGAACTCCTGAATCGGTTCCTCGCGCGGGGCCGCCACTCAGTCGCGCTCCGCGCGCAGTTCGCGCGCCATCAGCTCCGCCACCGCTTCGCGCGGCGCCTGCCCCTCAAACAGAATGCGATACGTGGCGTCGATGATCGGCATTTCCACGCCGGCACGGTCGGCGAGTGCTTTCGCGCTGTGCGCGTTCAGCACGCCCTCGGCGACACTGTCCTTCCCGGCAAGAAATTCGGCCAGTGTCTGGCCCTGCCCGATCGCCACACCGACCGCGCGGTTGCGCGAAAGAGCCCCGGTGCACGTGAGCACCAGATCGCCAAGTCCAGCCAGTCCAGCGAAGGTGTCGGGACGCGCGCCGAGCGCGACCCCCAACCGGGTCATCTCCGCGAGTCCACGGGTCATGAGAGCCGCACGGGGGTTGTAGCCCAATCCCAGCCCGTCGAGGATCCCGGTGGCCACCGCCATCACGTTCTTGAGCGCTCCGCCAAGCTCCACACCGGTGACGTCGTCACTCGTGTACACGCGGAACGCTGCGGCGCTCATCGCGCGCTGCACCGCCGTGGCCGCGTCACGCGATGCGGACGCGGCGACGACGGCCGTCGGCTGGCCCGTGGCCACCTCGGCAGCGAAGCTCGGGCCGCTCACAGCGACCACCGCATGCCCGGGCGCCTCCTGCGCGACCACGTCCGTCATGAGCGCCAGCGTATCACGCTCGATGCCTTTGGTGGCGACCGACAACACGGCCCCGTCGGCGATCGCACCGGCGCACGAGGCCACCACGGCGCGCAACACGTGCGAAGGGGCCGCGTAGACCACCAGCCTCGCATCGCGCAACGCGGCGGCGATGTCAGTGCTCGCCGTCAGCCCCGGCGCGAGCGGAATATCGGGTAAGAACCGTGGATTTTCATGACGCGCGTTGACGGCCTGTACCACGTCGTCTTCACGCGCCCACAGGGTGACCGCATGCCCGTTGCGCACGAGGCGATCCGCAATCGCCGTGCCCCACGCCCCACCACCAACGACGGTGCACGTGAGTGGCGCGGTCATGATGTACGCCCGCCCACGCGCCGCTCTTCCCCACGCCGTAGCCGCCCGATGTTGTCGCGATGCGTCCAGAACACGAAGCCACCGACGGCGACGCTGACGATGACAAGGGGCGTGATGGCCCGTTGCTGCACGAGCAACGCAACGGGTAGCACCGCGGCGCCCACCAACGAACCGAGCGACACATATCGTGTGAGGGCCACGACGATCACGAACGCCGCCACGGCGCACAGTGCCGGCAACGGTGCCAACGCCACGAACACGCCACTCGCCGTGGCGACCCCCTTTCCACCGCCCTTGCCCAGCAAAAACACGGGGCGAACATGCCCCAGGATGGCCGCCAATCCGCACAGCACCCCCCATGGCCATCCTGTCCCCATGCCGACCATGCCCGGGAGCCACAACACCGGTAGCGCGCCCTTCAGGCCGTCGACGACATACACCAGCAATCCCCACCGCCAGCCCAGCGTCCGGAAGACGTTCGTCGCCCCGAGGTTTCCCGACCCCACCGTGCGGAGATCGATCCCGTTCGCCCGCCCCACGAGATGGGCCGTCGGAAAGGATCCGATGACGTACGCCGCGACGAGCGCGGCAGCCAGGGCAGCGACGGGGGTCACGACTCGCGCTTGCTCCGCATGATGATCCGCATCGGCGAGCCGAGGAAGCCCCACTTCTCGCGCAGCTGATTGTGAATGAACCGGATGTAATTCTCCGGGATCAGCTCGGGATGATTGCCGAAGAACGCGAAGGTGGGGGGCGACGTCTCTACCTGCGTGGCGTAATTCAGCTTCACTTCACGTCCGGCCGCCTGCGGCGGCTGCAGGCGGGCGATGATCTCCTGCAGGGCGTCGTTCACCTGCGAGGTCGGGATCCGGCGGGTGCGCTGCTCCTGCGCCTCGAGGGCGATGTCGAGCACCTTGTTCACGCGCTGCCCGGTGAGCGCCGACGTGAACAAGAACGGCACGAAGCCCAGATACGGCACCTTCTCGACGGCATCCTTCTTGAACTTCGCCGAGCTCTTGTCTGTCTTGTCGGCGTAGAGATCCCACTTGTTGATCACCATGACCAGTCCGCGCCCCGCTTCCCACGCCAGCGTGGCGATCTTGAGATCCTGGTTTTGCAGCCCTTCGGTGGCATCCACCATCAGGATGCAGACATCCGATGAGTCGATGGCGCGACGCGTGCGCAGCGCCGAATAGAACTCGATCCCGTCATCAATCTTCGACTGGCGGCGCAGACCGGCCGTGTCGACGAAAATGATATCGCGGTCATGGTAGCGCATCGGAGCGTCGATCGAGTCACGCGTGGTGCCCGATTCGTCATTCACGACGAGGCGCTCCTCACCGAGCAGCTTGTTCACGAACGACGACTTGCCCACGTTCGGACGGCCGATCACGGCAATGCGAACGGCCTCGACCGGCTCCTCATCCGACTCTGGGATCGCCGCCACGACAGCGTCGAGCAGATCGCCTGATCCCTTGCCGTTGGCGGCCGAGACGGGATACACGTCGGAGACACCCAGACGGTAGAAATCGTAGAAGTCGGCGCTGTTCGGATCGTCGACCTTGTTCGCGACCAGCACCCACGGCTTCTTGGCATGGCGCAGGATGTCCACCAGACGCGCATCACTGGGATGCACACCGACCTTGGCGTCCACGACGAGCATCAGCAGATCGGCTTCGTCGATCGCCTGCATGACCTGCTTACGGATGGCGACGTCCATCGGCTCGTTGGAATCTTCCACGAGACCGCCGGTGTCGACCAGCCAGAAATGATGACCGGCCCAGTCGGCCTGACCGAAATGCCGGTCACGCGTCGTGCCGGCTTCGTCGCTCACGATGGCCGTGGCCTCGCCGACGAGACGATTGAACAGATGGGACTTCCCGACATTGGGACGTCCGACGATGGCTATGACAGGAAGACTCATGCGGCGGGTTGGAACGCCGCGTCACCTTCCGGGACCAGCGCGTCTATGAAATCGTACGAAGGATAGACCGGCATCGGCAGCGATTCACGCACCGCCACGAACGACTCTTCGTCGAGGAAAAGCCCGTCGTCGTTGATGCATTCGGCGGGGATGAGTGCGAGATCGAGATCGTGCCGGTCGGCGAGTGCCTTACGGATGTCGGCCCCGACGAGCAGACCGGCGGTCGTGGTGGTCGGGCCGAACAGCGAGTTTTCCATCGTGATGAGCTCGAACTCGGCACCGGTCGCCTCACGCAACAGGTCCAGCAGTTCGGGCATCAGCGGTGTCATGGACACGCCGGTGACGATGCCGATGCGTCGCCCGTCGAGTCGGGGGAGCTGCGAGAGCCCCTCACGCAACCGTGTACGCAACGAGGTGACCGCCCCAACCCCGTTCTCAATCTGGGAAAAATCGCCGTAGTGCTCCACACCGGGGAGCGGCTCATCGGCCAGCAGGTACAGCTCGTCAGAGCCGAACACCCAGCGATCGCCACGCTCGGCGAGCCCACGATTGGCCCAGCGCTGCACCGTGTCGAGCAGACGACGCGCATTGGCGGCGTCCATCGACTGGCCGGTGTACAGATGCGAGAACTGCGTGACGCCGACGGGAACGAGCGCCACCGACATCATGGCATCGCCCAGCTCCCACAGGTCCGCCAGC